>JAWXBN010000042.1 GCA_034440155.1 Verrucomicrobiota bacterium
AGGGCGGGTTCCTCGATAGAAGGGCGGACTCCCGCGCGGGCAGCGAGGTGAATGATGGCTTCGGGTGGATGGGCGGCGAGGGCGGTTTGTAGTTTATCCGCATCAGTAATATCGACCTCCAGGAGGGTAAAGGCTTTTGAGGCGTGGGCCTGGAGCAAATTGCGGCGTTTGGTTTCAGGAGGGTAGAAAGTATTAAAACAATCGATCCCAATGACTTCATGGCCGTCAGCGAGGAGTTTCTCCGTGAGATTCGAGCCGATGAATCCGGCTGCACCAGTAACACAAATTTTCATATCTTAGGGGTGTAACGAAAACCATTCCCGATGGCAAGGCCCGTGGGGAAGTGCAAATTGCTCTGTGAATCGGTGGGGATAACTGCCTATAGTACCGGCATTATGGCGCACGCGAAAAAGAGACATTGGTTTTTGTGGTTGGGATCACTTCTTTTGGTTTTGTTGATCGCCGCCGGGGCCGTGTTGTATTCGGCAAATCATTTATTAAAAGAAAATGCCCGGATGTATCTGGAGGATGTGGATAAGTCCGAAAAAGAATATGTCGCTATCTTAAACGGGTGGCTGAACCGCGCTGATGATCCCCGGGAGAGTTATGATATCCAGTTTTTCCTCTCCACACAGGTGCTGGATAAAATAGTGAATGTCTTGGAGGGCCGGACGATCCAGCTTAACCCGACGACCTTCATTGTGATTCATGAGATGAAATTGGATATGAGAAATGGTTTCCCACTGGTGCGGCTCGAAGTGGAATATCAGGATACGGAAAAGGGTTTGTCCTTTGGCGGAGACATTGCGGCGGTTTTAGCCTTTGAGAATCAAGAAGGGACTTTCTTTTTCAGGATTCATCCGATTAGTTTCCATCCGTCACTCGGGGTCGGGGCTGTCCGTTTTGCCATGAGCGGGATACTCGGGAAAGTGACCCAGAAAATCGTCCAAGATTACGCCAGTGCATGGCCCGGTGTGGCACTCCCCTTTGAAACGATGATTCCGGTCCGTGTACCATCACTGAGCTCTGAGGTAGTGATTAAAATCGGGGGGAAACCCGGCGATCCTTATGTGAAAACACAATTCCAGTTCCCGGAATTAAACACGGATTTGAAGGCGGTCTATCAGGGCTTACTGGTTACCAAACAAGGAATCCACCTTTTTGCAAATTTGGAGAAGGTAAAAGGGGAAAAGGATCGGCCATTGGTGTCATCGGATAATTGGAATAAAATGACGAGCACAGAAAAAATCGATGCGATTGGTTTTGGTGGGAGTGATATCGGTACCCGGGTGTCGAAACGGGTGTTTGCTTTTGCCGTGGCTCGGGTCAATGACATGCCACTGGGGAGTAAACTCATTACTCTTCAGGGAAAAAGCCGGTTTGGTAATCTGGCCGTGGGACATTTTGGGCCTCTCTATTACACGATTTGGCTGGAGGATCCATCAAAGACTAAAGGTACGATGCAGATTCAAACCATGTCCGCCCAAGTCTCCCCGGTAAAAGATGAAATTATCAAGTATCAAGCGACAGGGGTGGTGCAGATCGAAGGTTTTGCAGGGACAAAAATCCAACTCGGGAAACCTGACGAGAAAGACAAGGATAAACAGTATGAGGATAAAAACCCGATTTACGTTAAATCCTCACCGACTAATGCCCGCCTCACGGGTTCATTTGTCCTGAAAAAGGATGATCCGACCCTGCCGATTATTGCCATTATGATGGATGAACAGAATGATATTGAGATGACCGCACGGTTAAAGACCCCGACATTTGGACATATCACGATCCACCCGAAATTCAACCTCCCTGCCAGCCGCATGACCCGGATCAAGTTACCTCTCGAGCTTAAAAAACATGGGATGGTCAAAATCGGACTCGATACCGTGGATTATTTCCTGGAAATGAAGCAAATTGATTGCCAAGCCGCTGAGAGTTACCTGACCATGACCGCAGGAACCGATTTGACTGTGGGGAAAAAGGAGTAGGGATAAACTTTATCGAGACCGTCTTTAGAGTATTTTTAACCACCGATGAACACAGATCGTCACGGATTTTTTTCCGAATGGAGTTTTTGCCCCGTTTTTAATCCCAGCTTCTTCCGGATTATCGTCGGAATCGAAGTTTGTCCCCGTTCCATCAAAGTTGTTTCTAACGCATTCATGTAGTAATGATATCGTGTGAATTTATCATATAGAAATTCACTTTATATTTAATAGGAAAAAGCGAATCTAGGGGTTTTATGAAGATATTCATCAGCGGGGATACAAAATAGCACAAAATTATTGCCTTTTTTCCGAAGAATCATTTACCTTTCTCAGTGTGGGAGAGGTGATGCAAACTGATTTGTGTAGGCGAAATCTATACCGATTTGTTCATGACGCTTAATTTAATATTTATTACAAACACATGGGAAAAAAGAGTTTATGAAAGTAGTCATTCTTTGTGGAGGTAAGGGAACCCGTCTCAGGGAGGAAACCGAGTTCCGTCCTAAACCAATGGTTCCGGTCGGGAGATTCCCCATGGTGTGGCACATCATGAAATATTATGCTTCCTTTGGACATAAGGAGTTTATTCTCTGTCTGGGTTATAAAGGTGAAATGATTAAGGAGTATTTCCGGAATTATCTCTGGAATACCTGCGATGTCACTTTGTCTCTTGGTAAAGAGTCTGCTATTCAATACCACGATAACCATAATGAAGAAGATTGGACTGTGACCCTTGCTGATACCGGAGAAGAAGCAATGACAGGTTATCGTGTCAAAAAAATCCAACGATATATACCTGAAGGAGAGAGATTCATGCTTACTTACGGTGATGGGTTATCGAATATTAACCTTAACGCATTGGTAGAATCCCATATTCAATCACGTAAAACATGCACCATTTCCGCCGTTCATCCCACCGGACGTTTTGGTTCTTTGGATATTTTATCTAATGGTATTGTGAAATCTTTCCATGAAAAACCTCACATGGAGTCGTTTTATGTAAATGGAGGTTTCATGGTTTGTAATTATAATATTTTTACATACCTCAAAGAGGATCAGTCTGTGATGCTTGAGAGACAACCAATTGCGGATATGCTAAAAGATACCGAGTTAAACTCCTATTCTCATGAAGGATTTTGGCAGCCCATGGACACTTATCAGGAAGCCCAATATTTGAATAAATTATGGGATGAAAATTCAGCACCCTGGAAAAAATGGTAAGGTTGAGGCACCCGACTTATGTTTGATGGCGCACTGAGGAATAAGAAAGTATTACTGACCGGGCATACGGGATTTAAGGGGGCCTGGATGCTGGCATGGCTACACCATCTGGGTGCACAGGTTTGTGGATATGCCTTGAAGCCGGTGAGGCCTCATGATTTATATGAGGCGATAAATGGAGATGAGTTATGCCGATCAGTGATTGCGGATATCCGTGATATCGAGAGAGTAAAAAAAACGGTCGTTGATTTTGCCCCTGATTTTATTTTTCACATGGCCGCCCAACCTCTTGTGAGGTTGTCTTATGAGCAGCCTTTGGAGACATTTTCGATTAATGCAATGGGGACCGCTCATATTCTTGATGCACTCAGGGACCTGGATAAACCTTGCGTGGCGGTGATGATTACGACTGATAAGGTTTATCATAATTTGGAGAATGGACATTTTTATGATGAGAATGACCGTTTAGGGGGACATGATCCTTACAGTGCATCGAAAGCCTGTGCGGAACTCGTTATCGACTCATACCGCAAATCTTTTTTTAATCCTCGGGACTATGATAGACACCAAAAGTCCATCTCCTCAGCGAGGGCTGGTAATGTGATCGGGGGTGGTGACTGGGCTAAGGACAGGATTATTCCGGATATCATCAGGGCATTGTCTGCGGGAGAGTCTATTTTAGTGCGTAATCCTCAGTCGATCCGTCCTTGGCAGCATGTATTGGACCCTCTAAGCGGTTATCTCACATTGGCAGCAGCCCAGGCCGAGGAACCCGTGCAATTTGCTCAAGGTTATAATTTCGGGCCGGAACCGGAGGATAATCTGACTGTTCTCGATTTGGCCAAAGAGGCGATTAATATATGGGGACATGGACAATACCACACCCCGGATATGATCGATGCTCCGCATGAGGCAGGTCTTTTACAGCTGGATATTTCAAAAGCCCGTAAAGAACTCGGCTGGTGTCCGAAATACCAAGCCCGCGAAGCCATTGACCTTACTATAGAATGGTACCGTTCAGTCGAAGGAAAATCTCCTGAGGCCCGGGCAAAAACAATGGAGCAAATTGCCCGATATCCTCGATGAGATTGCGCAATTTGCCCAAGGCAATCCCGACTGGATGTCAAAGGTAACGTGATAGGATAGAGAGTAGGGGCGTCTTTTTCCCCCCTTGGATCACCAGCGAGATCAGGGCTGCCAAGAGGTGTTTTCCGAGAGCCGCCGTGCGAACCTGACGATATCAGGAACAAGTTTCTTCTTTGTGGATTTAGGAGTGACTTTTAGGGAAGATGCCCGTCCCAAGGCCCTGACTTCTTCATCAGTATAATATTCCATGAGCAGGGATGTTAACTCATCCTCATTCTTCACCCCGAGTTTATTGAGTTCTCCAGCGAGGGCCATGGTGTCAAATTGCTCGATCCGGGGCCGTTTAGTCGACTCGATAACCATTCGGACACGGGCACTCATTTCACTGGTCATTCCAGCTTCAGCAGTAATTTGCACGAGTCTTTGGAATGTCTGATACCGGGACTCTGTTTTTTTTGGGGTGAAGGTTTTGCCGAGGATGTCTTTGGTTATTTTCTTGAGTGTTTTCACCTCTAATAAGCAAGAGCCTTCTGCTTCGAGGAGGTCGCGGGAGAGGGTTTGTGCCTCGGGGGAATCGGTCAGAGAGGTGGATTCTAAGAGTTTTTCGAGTTTTAGGACTGCTGTCTGTAGTTTTGCAGCATGCTCAGCAAAGGCTTTACCGGAAATATTCTCGGCCTGGGTTTCGAGTTTCTGGGCGACAGTAATGAGTAGCTGGGCGAGTTCTTGATCAGTCATAGGGTATTCTCAAAGTGATGGATAAAGTTACTCGTGAGTTCGCTAAAATCCTCAGCCCCGAGGGACTGGGGGGCATGGATAATGACCGGTTTATGTTCGGAAGAGGCTTCGGCAATGTGGATACTCTGGCGCAAAGGGGGATCGAGAAGGATACATTCCGGGTGGACTTGCCCTGAGTTTTTCAGGTTTTTGACTTGTATTTCCAGCTCCGTCCTGGCCTGTCCCCAGATTTTTCCCCTCTTTTCAAAACGGTTTAAAATCATGGCGGCAATCTGGTTCCGGGCAAAGCCCGGGCGGACCCCCTGCATTTTCTCATCCATGGACCCGAGCAATTTGCAGAGGATTTTCAGACCGGACAATGACAGGAAATCTGGGTTATAGGGGATGACTGTGTAGAGGGAAGCCATCAATGCGGCGTGGGTGACACGGAAAAGGTGGGGCGGACAGTCCAATAAAATATAATCGTAGCGGCTAGCGATAGTCCGGAGGGTGTCGGCGAGGCTTCGTTGGAAAGCCTGTTGCTGCGCGGGGGCCACTTGTTGCTCGAGCTCCAAAAGCTCTATGGCAGCGGGTAAAAGGTGTAAATAGGGGATTTCGGGTAGCCGTGAGGAGTTGAGCGGGATGCCCTGTATGCAGGCAGCATCGAAATTAAAGAGGGAGGTTCCCCGTAAGGCATCTTGGAAAATTTGATACACACTCCACAGCGCAATTTGCTCCGCCCGTGACAAGAAGAGCCGCTTTCGGGCGTTTTGGAGGGTCCGAGATTCTCGCTCGACCGAGATCGCGGGATCCAGCCAAGAATATCAC
>JAWXBN010000043.1 GCA_034440155.1 Verrucomicrobiota bacterium
CCTCTGGGCCATACCCATCCCCCCGCACAAATCGCCATACTTTACTCCCGCCACCCCTGCCCAACAGAACCCAAAAATCCACTCGAAAGCAGATCGTGGATCAATTTTACCCCAAACGAGGGGACGGCCAACTCAAACTAGGCAAGGCGCGCAAACCGATTCGAGATTACAAAAAAGCCACGGGTAATATCGAGGGTACTATTGAGTTACTACGGGTGTATCTGGAGAACGGCAATGACTTCACCTGTGAGTTCGGCGATATCAGTGACCCCTCCTACGACAGCCTGTGCTCCGTGATGGATGAACTGGCTAAATTGCTGAAGGTAGAAGGTAAGGAGGCTTACGCGAAGGTGGCAGACCGGCTTCACACGGTAGCCTCTAGAGCCGAAAAGATTGGCTGGGGCTATGGAGATCATATCTCGGGAGTCGTCAAGGAGCTTGAGACTCAATGGCCTCCGTCTCAAAAGACGCAGGATTAATGTCTCGTCCGCGTATGGAGAAAAGATGAATTATGAAGAATGTAGAATAACCACCGATACCAACCGATCGGCAGGGCCAGTTCCTGACCTACCTCTATCAATACACTCTGGTGAATGGCTGTGCGCCAGCTGAGGCGGACATGCAGCGGTATTTCCAGATCACGCTCCCGAGCGTGCATTCCATGGTGCTCACCCTGGGACGGCGCGCATTCATCCAGCGCGTGCCCAACCAGGCCCGTAGCATTACCCTTCTCGTGACGCCCGAATCTTTCCCCCCCCTTGAAACGCATCCCCCTTTAAAGCACACACTTTTCCATTATGGCCTTTACCGACATCGAAATCGCCGAGCACACGCTCACCCTTGAGAAACACTTCTGGGCGCACCGCCGTCCGCCCCTGCATCTGCGTGAGGAGATTCGTGAGGGCCAGAGATTCCTCGACCAATCCATCGAGCTATTTTTCGTGCGCCCAGCTTTTAATCATCCAGACCAGCAAATATCTCTGGCAACTCTTCTGGAAACGGGCCGATGGCAAGTGGCACCGCTACCCGCCCCGCCCGGAGACCAAGTCCTTGGCCGACGCCCTCGCCATCATACACGAAGATCCCAAAGGTTGTTTCTTCGGTTGACTCTCCGTAGAGTCGTCTTCACCACAATAATCTTCCGGTTTATCTGATTATTACTCGCGCAAATTGCTTTTTCTGGGGAGATTCCTGAAAAAATAAACAGGAAAAAGGGGAATTATGCTCTGGTTGGGGCGTATGACTACACCACGACTTCTAACACTGGGGCATAGCCCCCGATCCCGATGATGCATTCATGTTCTACGCGCTGAAGGAAAATAAAATCGAGATGCACGGTTACCGCTTCAAGCACATCCTCCTGCATATCCAGCCCCTCAATGAGCGGTCCATACGCGGGGAGTATCCGGGACAAGACCGTCGCCATTCCCAGACTCTTGACCAGTGCTTTTCTCGCCCGGATTGATCCATACATTGTCAAAATGGCTCCGTCCGGTGGAGCCCCGGATGCTTACAAGTACTTTTATGGGGTCCTCTCATCCGTCGAAAAAGCAGGCCTCGCCTCGATGGTCGGCGGGCTCAAAGCACGGTTCGTAATCAAAGACGGTGACACAAGCTAGGAAGGTGCCGCTTAAAAAAAAATCAATCACCACCGGCTTCAAAGCCGGTGGAATGAATGTTCCCTTATTCTAAAAAGAAATGCAAAGACAAAAATTGTTAGTTGACTCTAACATTTTTATACACTAAATACCATTCCATATGTTATACATGGAAAAACGGTCCTCTGTTCTGGTCGGGCGCTCCGGATGGATATCTCTTGCGCCTCTGCTGTCAGTACTTTTTTTAGGGGGAGTGGCCATCAGCGGTTTGCTCCCGCTGCAAGCAGCGTCCGTGAAACCTAAAAAAATCCTGACCACATTCACGATCATTCAGGATATCGCCCAGAATGTGGCTGGGGATGCGGCCATTGTCGAGTCCATCACCCGGCCCGGTGCAGAAATTCACGAGTACGAGCCCACACCCCTCGACATTGTCAGGGCGCAGGATGCCGATCTGGTACTTTGGAACGGCATGGGACTGGAACGCTGGTTTGAAAAGTTTTTTTCCAAGGTTAAAAATGTGCCCGGGGTGGTGGTGACAGAGGGGATCGAGCCTATGGGGATTTCGGAAGGGTCCTATACGGGGAAGCCGAACCCTCACTCGTGGATGAGTCCGGCCAACGCCATCATATATGTGGAGAATATCCGCAAGGCTCTGGTCAAAGTAGATCCGGCCAATGAAAAAAAATACAATGCCAATGCGGCCGCCTATGTCGCGAAATTAAAGGCTGTGGATGAACCCATCCGAAAAAAACTCGAGGTGATTCCTGCGGATCAAAGGTGGTTGGTCTCAAGTGAAGGGGCCTTTTCCTATCTCATCCGAAATTACGACATGAAGGAACTTTACCTATGGCCTGTGAATGCCGATGCAGAGGGGACACCCCAGCAGATTCAAAAGGTCGTTGATACGGTTAGAAAAAACAAGATTCCCGTCGTCTTTTCCGAGAGTACCATCAGCGACAAACCCATGAAACAGGTGGCCAAGGAGACAGGCTCCCGTTTTGGAGGCACCCTGTATGTGGATTCCCTGACGGACCAGTCCGGCCCCGCCCCGACGTATCTCAAGCTTCTCGAATATAATGCGGAAACGATACTCAAAGGATTCCTAGGGAAATAGCCCACTTGATTTTGAGACCAGCACCATGACCCAAACGCTCCCCGCATTTACCGTTGATGTCAGCCATGTCAGTGTGACGTATAATAACGGACAGACGGCACTACAAGATGCCTCCTTTCTTTTGGAGGCCGGTACCATTTGCGCATTAGTGGGGATCAATGGGAGCGGCAAATCCACCCTTTTCAAATCCATCATGGGTTTTGTCCGTCCCACTCGCGGGACGGTGCTTATCGCCGGTGAACCAGTCCGTGTGGCCCAGAAAAAAAACTGGGTAGCGTACGTCCCCCAGTCGGAGGAGGTGGATTGGAGTTTTCCTGTGAGTGTCTGGGACGTCGTGATGATGGGGCGGTACGGGCACATGAATTTTATGCGGATCCCGCGCGCTCAGGACAGGCAGATTGTAATGGAGAGCCTAGAGCGGGTGAAAATGCAGGATTTCCAAAAACGTCAGATCGGGGAACTCTCCGGAGGACAGAAAAAGCGCGTGTTTCTGGCACGTGCCCTCGCCCAGCGGGGGCGGATCATGCTTTTGGATGAACCCTTCACAGGGGTCGATGTGCAGACGGAATCAGCGATTATTGATCTGTTGCGAGAACTGCGCGGGCAGGGGCACATTATCTTGGTCTCTACCCATAATCTGGGAAGTGTGCCGGATTTTTGTGACCGGGTCGTATTGATCAATAAAACGATTCTCGCTTACGGTGCCACCTCCCAGGTATTCACTCAGGAAAACCTTGCCCGAGCCTTTGGGGGTGTCCTCAGGCATTTTAAACTGGATGAATCGACAATAGATGACGGTGACGGACGTTGTGTGACTTTGTTAACAGATGATGAAAGACCGGTGGTTTTTGGAAAGGGCGGCCATCTGGAATACAAGCAGCCCGCTCACAAGGATGAGAAAAAATGATGGAGACATGGCTCATCCCATTTAGTTACACCTATATGATCAAGGCGATGATGGTCAGTGCTCTGATTGGCGGGGTATGTGCGATTTTATCTTGTTTTATGACACTCAAGGGCTGGTCGTTGATGGGGGACGCCCTATCCCATTCCATTGTGCCGGGGGTATCGATTGCCTATATCATCGGACTACCCTTTTCAGTGGGGGCCTTTGTTGCGGGGATACTGGCGGCCGGTGGCATGGCCTTTGTGAAATCAAACACTCGCATCCGGGAGGATGCGGTCATTGGCATTGTCTTTACGACTTTTTTTGCATTTGGTCTGCTGTTAATCTCTCTCTTCCCGAGCAATGTCAGCCTCAAAAGCATTGTATTTGGTAATATCCTCGGCATCTCGGATGAGGATATCTGGCAGGTGGTATGGATTTCGGGTGTGACCCTTCTGGTCATCGGCCTCAAATGGAAGGATCTCCTGCTCTACTGTTTTGATGCTAATCACGCACGCAGCATGGGCATTAATGCCGATTTTCTCCATATGCTGTTTCTGACCCTGATGGCAGCAACGGCGGTAGCAGCCCTTCAAACGGTCGGGGCGTGTCTGGTGGTGGCCATGTTAGTGACTCCTGGGGCGACGGCATATCTTTTGACGGATCGATTTAGTACCATGTTAGCCATTGCCTGTACGATGGGAGTGATGAGTTCCCTAGTGGGCGTTTATGTCAGTTATTATTTTAACGGGTCCACCGGAGGATGTATTGTCGTCCTGCAGACACTCATTTTCATTGGGGTCTTTGTATTTTCCCGGAAATACGGTGTGCTTTCCGTCTGGTTAAAACGTCGCCGGGTCATAAGGACATTGTCAAAAGCATGACGGATTCCATTTCATTTCTGGCTCCATTCCAGTACGAGTTCATGATCCGGGCGATGATTGTGGGGGCCTTGGTGGGGACTGTCTGTGCGACACTTTCATGTTTTTTGATTCTCAAGGGATGGTCACTGATGGGAGATGCGATTTCGCATGCGGTCCTACCCGGGATTGTCATCGCCTATGTGGTGGGGGTGCCCCTGGCACTGGGCGCCTTTTGCTCCGGACTTTTTTGCGCAAGTGCCACGGGATATATTAAAGAAAACAGCCGCATCAAGGAGGATGCCGTCATGGGAATCGTATTTACCGGACTCTTTGCTTTAGGGCTGATCTTGGTCAGCAAGGTGGAGGCGGACATTCATCTGATGCATGTCCTTTTCGGAAGCCTCTTGGGCATTTCCGAGAGCGATGTCATCCAGACGTCAATTGTCGCGGGAGTGACCCTGCTGGTGGTAGTGCTGATGCGCAAGGATCTTCTGCTCTATTGTTTTGATGCTAACCATGCGCGTAGTATCGGACTCAATGTGCGCGTGCTGCATTATGTACTGCTATCACTTCTGGCAGCCACCATCGTCGCCTCGCTTCAAGCGGTAGGCATCATCATGGTCATTGCTCTACTGATCACACCCGGAGCCATTGCCTATTTACTGAGTGACCGCTTTGGAGTGATGATATGGATCGCCATCGGGAGTGCTGTTTTTTCCTGCCTCGCAGGGGTGTATGTCAGTTTCTTCATCAACGGATCGACTTCCGGCTGCATCGTGCTGATGCTAGGGATCATCTTCGTACTGGCCATGATATTTGCCCCCAAACACGGTCTCATTGTCCGTGGGCGATGGCGCAAGAGCCACGTGAAGCCGTGGAGTGATCAGGAGAACGCGGCCAAACCGACCTAGTCGATATTCTTCTCCCCAGTTTGATCTGCGCATTGTCAAAATGACCCCGTCCGGTGAAGCCTCCGAGGATTAGATTTTTTGACCTCAAGCTGAAATGATGGTTTAAAAGAGGGGGGGGAAATCATTCTCGTCCGGTGACCTTGCGCGAATGGCCGTGAGCCGATCACAAAAAAAGCCCCGTGCAAATTGCGCGGGGCTTTGGAGAGTAAAACTTTGTTTTAAGAATGACTTTATATCAAGCGGGAAGCTCTTCCCCGAGTTGCCAACGGACAAAACGACGGATACTGATGGTTTCCCCGGCGGCTTTACTGACATTGGCCATGTGTTCCTTGACTGTGATGTCAGGGCTTTTTACGAAGGCTTGGTCCAAGAGGGCCACACCCGCGAGGAATTTATTTACCTTACCTTCGATAATCTTGTCGATAGCAGCGGCGGGTTTGTCTTTAACCTGTTCCCTAAAAACGATTTTCTCGCGTTCGATAAGTGCTTGATCGACTTCGTCACGTGAGACGACCAAAGGGGCACTGGCGGCGATATGTAAAGTGATGTCTTTGACGAAATCACGGAAAGCACCCGTGGTAACGGATTGATCGGATTCGCAACCGACCTCGATCAAGACACCCACCTTTGCGCCCAAATGGATATAACTTGCGATCAGGCCTTTGCCTTGGAGGTCATACTTCAAAACGCGGCGGACAGCGATATTCTCTCCGAGTTTTGAGACTACGGTGACGCATTTTTCCTTAAAATCGGCCTCAGGATTCACCAGAATAGTTTCCCCGACTTCTTTAACAAAAGTCTGGAAATCGGTATTCCGCGCGACGAAATCAGTTTCGCAATTCACCTCACACAAGGCACCGGCGTCACCACCAGCTTTGATCGCGGCGGCAATCACCCCTTCATTGGTATCACGGGATGATTTTTTGTCCGCGCTGGCCTGCCCGCGTTTGCGGAGCTCGAGGATCGCTTCCTCAATATCGCCATTGGTGGCGATCAAGGCTTTTTTGCAATCCATCATACTGGCATTGGTCTTGGCACGGAGTTCCCCGACCAGTTTTGCCGGGATTTCAATGGTTCCTGCTGACATAAATTTTATTCCTTTTTTATTAAATTAAAAAATCAAGGGGCCGGCACTATCCCGGCCAGCCAATTATGCCGAAACTGCTTCGATCTCGGAGACTTCCACGACTTCGACGACTTCTTCACCGGGCTTGGAAGAAACTGGTTTTGTGCGTTTCTTTGGGGCATTCTTGCGGGCTTCAGCCACGGTATTAGCCAAGGCATCAATAATGATTTTGATCGAGCGGATGGCATCGTCATTACCGGCAATCGGGTAATTCACCGCTTCCGGATTCACATTCGTATCGACAATGGCGACGACGGGAATATTCAGGCGTCTGGCTTCAGCCAGTGCGATTTGCTCGTAATTAACATCAACAACAACCATGGCGCCGGGTTGACCGTCCATCTGACGGATACCGTCGAGGTTACGGTGGAGCTTCTCGCTCTCGTGACGGTGCATGGATTGTTCTTTTTTGGTGAGTAAATTTGTGCGTCCGTCCTTGTCCATGCCGTCGAGTTCATTCAGGCGGTTGATACTGCGTCGGATCGTTTTGAGATTGGTCAACATCCCGCCGAGCCAACGTTCCACAACAAAGGGGGAACCGGAATTTTCAGCGGCTTGTTTGACGACTTCTTTGGCTTGTTTCTTTGTCCCGACAAAAAGCACATCTCCACCACCTTGGGCGATCGAGCGGAGGAAATCCTGGGCAGCAACAATTTGCTCCACGGTATGGGAAAGATTGATAATATGGATGCCGTTACGGGCTTCAAAGATGAGGCCTTTCA
Organism: Verrucomicrobiota bacterium; assembly: GCA_034440155.1. Taxonomy (NCBI): domain Bacteria; kingdom Pseudomonadati; phylum Verrucomicrobiota; species Verrucomicrobiota bacterium. The sequence continues at coordinate 7,224 of JAWXBN010000043.1, forward strand.
TTTTCGGATTCCAACGGCGTGTTTGGTGTCCAAAATGGACGCCGGCTTCGATGAGGTCTTTAATATCGATTTTTGACATATATTTATTTTTCTCTCGTTTATCCCGCCTTAATGAAATTCAAATAAGGGGTTCGGTTATCTACCGAATACATTTTTGTTGTTGTGCAACCATAGGTTGCGTTCTGACGAAAGAAGACTTGCTCTTTTAAGGCCGACCGGCCAAATGAATGATTCTTTTCTCGCTCCCTGTATAAAGGGGTGTATTTCCCCCTTAAAAGGAACTGCTAGCTCTACCAGCTACAATATAGAATGCAAGTGGGAATTACTGTAAAAACAAGTGAGTCAACACGCCATGAGAAAATGGATGGAACCCTTTATTCCTAATAATCCGAATAAAAGACGATCCAGGCAGAATCACAGAGACTGGATATGATTTGTTTCCCCCGTAGATTACCTACCAAAGGCAAATTAGATAATATACCTCAAAAAGATTATTATGCTTAATTTATATTGACTTAATATTTGCTCCTTAAAAGTCATAAATAAAGCCTTTACAAGTATAAGAGATAAATCTAAAGTCTTTTCTAATAGCAATTTGTGTAAAAAGTCAAAGATGATGAATCCCGGCAAAACCACATTAACCGTCTTCTCAGCTATCGTCTGTTATTGTATCACTGTATCCGTTAGTCTTGCTTTACCGACACAAAACTCTAATACCGTGGTCGTCGATGGGAAAGAAATCGAGATCGTATCCGTTCCACAAAGCTCGACTAATGCAGTGGCCGTGAGCTTGGATAACCTGCTAGAGGCCAAAGCATCAGAGGCACCGCAGGCAGCCATTCCTGAGCCTGGAACCACCGAGATTGAATCTAGCGAGAAACCCCAAAGTATCACCGTGCAAGGGCAAAAAGTCATGGAAGTGGCCAGTATTACTCCATCTGCACCACCTCAAATCACCACTGAATCAGCCGCACAAACTACCTTGAATAGCCCCAGTAGTGCTACATTACCGGAAATCCCCTCGACACCTGCCCAAGACATTGTGGAAAAAGTAGCCAGTGTCCCTTTCGATGAAAAAGAGCTTAAAGCCCGTGTGGACGATCTGCTCAAAGGAGCCGAGACTTCCATTAAAAAGGCTGCCGAATCTGCCCAAACCCGCGAAAATATGACGGGGGAGTCCCGCCCTGAAAAGCCAGTGATTAAAACCACGGAAACAACCAATCCTCCCGAATCAACCGTCCAGAAAAAACCTGTGATTGTCACAGAAAAAAAAGTCGAGAAACAAGAAATTCCTATTGATTTGACCCCTTCAAAAGCTCCAGAAATTATTACCGAAGACATCTTACTCACAGAGAAACAAGAAACTCTAAAAGTCAATCGTTATCCTTGGAAGAGAAATATTCAAACGACCGTTTTCTGGGTAGGGGAACCCCCGAGTGCCAATGTGCCGAAAAGCAGTTGTAACACGATGAGCGCTTGGGATATGAACTGGGTAAGGAATTTCGGTGGATTTGATGATCCAAACAGGCGTAACGGCTTCTTCCCCGCCCGTTTCCAGCCTAAACAAAATCCTTTCTACATTGCCCTGCCTTTTAATGACATGAAAGGGGGTAGACACAAACCGATTTCACAAAAAGTAATTCCCTGGTTTAAAGATGAATATATCGCCCGGAATATTTCAGTTTGTAAAGGCCGCTGGTTAGCTATCCGTTATAAAGGGCGGACTTGTTATGCCCAATGGGAGGACGTCGGGCCGTTTGAACATGACCATCCTGAGTATGTATTTGGAAAATCCCGGCCCCGGCCGAACCGGAATAAAAATGCAGGACTCGATATCTCCCCCGCCGCGCGCGACTACCTCGGCTTAGACGGGGCTTGTTACGCAGATTGGAAATTTGTGGAAGATGAAGAAGTTCCTGCTGGTCCTTGGAAAAAAATCGTGAATATACGAGCCAGTATCATGGCCAAGCTCGAAAGCCAAAAGAAGCGTTCTACCAATAATTAGCCTCTATTGACGGCCTGCCAGAGTGTCGATTGCATTTTAGATAAAAAGGCCTGCTAGACGGGGATCTGTTTCAATAATCCGAATAATTTCCGGCACACAATCGCGTTCATCCAATATCGTATAAAAATCTTTTTTAATCCCGGGAGCCATCCTGAAAGCTTCCACCCAATCGTTTTGATTAAAGGGGGTGGCCCTTGGCACATCCCAAAAGCCAGTATCATCAAAAAGCTGGGCGATGCGGTCAGCCCCTTTGCCTTGTAACTGGCTGACCAGATATGTCGCCATACCCACCTGGATGCCATGCATTTGAGGGGTCGCGGAAATCCTGTCCAGAGCATGGGAAACAAGATGCTCACTCCCACTGGCCGGGCGAGAGGAACCGCACATCTCCATTGCGATGCCATTGAGCATGAGTGCCGTCCCCAATAAACGGATCCCGTCTAAGTCGTGCTCCGGCCTCGCCATGAATTGAAAGACGGTCGCATCAGATAAAAGGGCGGAAAAATCGTCGATCTGTGTGCCGTTCTTTTTAAAGGCAAGTTTCCAGTCGCAGACCGCTGTTATTTTGGAGACAAGGTCTCCGATACCCGACCACCATAAAATCTTTGGAGCCTTGAGGCACACCTCCGTATCAATGACCACACCGTAGGGCATAGCAGCGGGAAAAGATTTCTTCTTATGCTCATAATCAAGGCTGGATTGGGGACTGCAAAATCCGTCGTTGGATAACGCGGTCGGGACGGAAATGAATGGAATCCGCGAAAGGAATGCCACATATTTGGCGACATCCAGAGCTTTGCCTCCCCCGAAAGCGATCATCGCATCCGCATGCGCAGGCAAGCTAAGGAATATTTCCTGGGCATGCTCAAAATCAGAGGAAAGGATACCCGTCGACAGGAGCACCTCGATCCCTTCAGCATGCAGGGAGGACCGGACCCTCTCCACCAAGGCTGCGTCGAGCTCTTGACTATGGCAGACGATTACCTTGAGAAAATGATTCCGCCGAGCATACACACCCAAGCGGTCAAGAGCCCCCGGTTTTATCCGGACTAAAGTGGGAATGAATATCGAGGTATTTCTAAGCATCAATCTTTGGTATGCATGAAATCAGGATTTTTAGCAATTGACTAAGACACAGCCCGTGCAAATTGCGCTACGAGCTCAGGCGAGATTTCTGGCGTTTCTGGAAATGTACGGTGGCAGCGGAAACCCCTTGATACAGATCCTCGGAAGTAAATGGTTTATCGACAATTGCTGCCACATCAAGGGACTTCAGTAGATTCTCATGATCCCCGACATAACCAGACACCACTACCATGGCAGGGCGCTCGGAGACAGGCATATTTTCATTCATTTTCTGGATCATTTCAATACCGCCCATCACGGGCATACTCAAGTCGGTAACAACAGCCTCAAAACGACCTTTCAGAATCATCTCCAAACCCTCTTGCCCATTCGAGGCTTGTTCAATCAAAAAACCTTTCCGGCTCAAAACTTCAGTGACTACCTTGCGGACGAGTAATTCATCATCGACGACAAGTATCTTGCCGGAAGCCGATATGGCTTGAAGCGGGCGGTTGGGCGATTGGATGAGGAAAGAAACGGTAAAAGTCGTGCCTGCATCTGCTTCACTGGTGACTTCGATCGTCCCTCCGTGCTCTTGGATAATTGAATTACACACGCTCAAACCAAGGCCTGTTCCGTTGATTTTCGCTTGTGGTGTACTGCCTTGTGCACTGGCTCCTTTAGTCGTGAAAAAGGGATCAAAAATGGAACCCATATGTTCCCGGGATATTCCACAACCATTATCCTGAATAAGGACTGCCATGCGTCCATTTTCATATTTACTCGTGACTTTAACCTTTTTATCCGTGATCCCGGCCAAAGCATGCTGCGCATTCACTAATAAATTCATAAAGACATGGCTTAATTTATCCGGATCCATTAAGTAATCCGGAATATCTCTCAGGTCTTTTTCTAATGAAATCCTGTCATTTTTATATTCATACTCCAAAATCCTGATCGTCTGTTCTAAGACCTGATTAAGGGAGCTTAACTGGTGTATGGGTTTTTTTTGCCGGGCAAAAGTCAGGAGATCCTTAACAATCACATTGGCCTTTTTGGATGCCTCCATTGTGGTATTTAAGTATTCCCTGCACTTACCGGACAAACTGGGATCTCCCAAGACCATTTCGACAGTGCCCATGATAATTGCCAGTAAGTTATTGAATTGATGGGCTGTCCCGGCCGCCAAGGTTCCTACCGCGGCGAGTTTTTCCGTGCGCACGAGCATTGTTTCTTGTTTTTTGACTTCCGTAATGTCCCGGCCGATACCGACAAGGCCGATCAGGTTACCCGCAATATCCCTGAGCGGGATTTTTGTCGTCAGGATGATTTGATGCTGTTGGCTGGACTTGTCATAACACTCATTTAGGAATGTTTCCATGTGCCCCTGCTTCAAAACCCTCTGTTCTTCAGCTAATAACTTGTCGGCGACATCGGCAGGAAAATTATCATGGTCGGTGCGCCCGACAAAATCCTCCATTTTTTTAAATCCTGCACCACGGACAGCCGATTTATTAGCCATCAGGATACGGCTATCGAGATCTTTGATATAAATATAATCAGGAATATGATCGATCAACATCTGGAGCAAGGCGAGTTTCTGGTTGAGTTCTTCACGGACCTTTTGCAGCTCTGTCACGTCCCGATTAATCCCCAAAGTCCCGATGACATTCCCGGCAGTATCACGGTAGGGGATTTTTGTCCTAAAAATATAAGTCTTCGTACCGTCGCTTGCCTGATGCCATTCTTCCTGATTAATTATCGGACAGTCACTGTCCATGATCTTCATTTCTTCTGCTTTGAATTTCGTAGCGAGATCTGAAGAATTAAAATCAAAATCCGTTTTACCGATGATTTCATTAATACTCTCAACTCCCAAGGCGCGACATAAATCCTTATTCCCCAGAATGAACCGGGAATCATTATCTTTTAAGTAAATGGCATCGGGCAGCGCATCAATAACCGTTTGAAGCAACTTCAATCTTTCTTCGGCTTCCTCTTGGAGGTTTTTCAGCTCGGTAATATCACGGTTGATCCCCAATATTCCCACAATGGCACCGTCATGGTCGCGATAGGGAATTTTACTTTTAAGAAGCTCGTGCTTTTGACCATTTGAATCCCAGTAGGAATTTGAAACATTAAACAACGGCATACCGGTTTCGATCATTCTTTTTTCTTCGGCAACGTAAATATCCGCCTCTTCCGGGGGATGAAAATCATAATCATCCGTCCCGATAAGGACTGTAGGATCGGACAATCCAAATCTTTTTGCATAAGTCCCGTTAGCAAATGCAATCTTATGATTCAGGTCTTTCAGGCAAATCATATCAGGGAGGGATTCGATCAGGGTATGCAAAAGCTCCAAACGGTCAGCGGCTTCCTGTTGGACGACTTTTATATCAGTAATATCCCGGCTCACTCCCAAAATTCCGGTTATTTTCCCTGTCGCGTCAAAATAAGGTAATTTAGTCGTGAGGATATGCCTGATTTTATCATTAATAATAAAACTTTCTTCCTTATTAATGAGGGGTTTCCCGTCGGATATAATATTGAGTTCCTCCTGCCTGTATATGTCCGCCTGCTGTGGAGAGAATAACTCCTCATCGTTTTTACCAATGAGTAACTCTTTGCTGGAATTACCCGTCCATTCCTGAAGGGTCTTATTTAAAAGAATAAACCGCGACTCTGTATCCTTTAGATAAATGGCTTCCGGCAGGCAATCCAATACTTTCTGGAGCAAATCCCTTTGTGTTGAAGCATTCTCCTCGGCCTGTTTTAAGGAAGTGATATCTTGGGTGACCCCCATGATTCCGGCGACTTGTCCATGTGAGTCGATATATGGCACCTTGGTCGTTAATAGCCACATGGATGTCCCGTCGGGAAAAATGGTCCGCTCCTCTTTATCAACTATCGGTTTGAGAGTACGCATGACCTCCAGCTCGTCCCTGCGGTAATCATCGGCCATTTGAGGAGTGCAAAAATCTTTGTCACTTTTCCCCAATAATTCCTTTTCCGGCAAATAACAGAGCTGGCAAAGATGTTTGTTGACCATGATAAAACGCGAATCAATATCTTTTACATAAAATGAATCTGGCAATGCATCCAATGCCGTTTTCAGGATGGCCAGTTGTCCCTCCGCCTGATGGCGGGCCTCGATCAGGTCTGTGATATCACGATTGATCCCTAATATCCCGGTCACATTCCCTTGGGTGTCAAGGTAAGGGAATTTCGACTTCAAGATCACCCTCTGACTGTCTTGCTTATCCTTGAAAAAATTCTTTAAATTTAGCAGGGGGATTTTGCCCTCCATAATATCTAACTCTTCCTGCCGGTAAATATCTGCTTCATCTTTGGGATGAAGATCATGATCCGTTTTACCGATGATCTCTGATTGAGAGGAAAATCCAAAATGTCGGCAAATGGCCTCATTAGCAATGATGATATGGCCATCTTTATCTTTCAAATAAACGGCATCAGGCATGGCTTCTAAGAGTGTCTGAAAAAGCTTTAATCTCTCTTGGGCTGCCGATTCAGCTTTTTGCAAATCAGAAACATCCCGGCTGTTATCCCATGATACCTGTAATCGGGCATTTTTCTCTTGGAGTTCGGCAATTTGTTTTTCAAGCTGGCGCAAACGCTCGGCAGGATCGGGATAATCCGAATTATCCCCTGCACTCCCGTTATGAAGATCATGTAGCGGAGAGAGTTTATCCGCATCGCCCCCGAGTTTAGACTGGTCAGTACTCATGAAAATAAAACTCTCTTTTGATAAATCATCAATATTCAGATACCCTATCGTTTAGGCAACCTTTAAAAATATTGCATAACCGATCAAACCCACTGATATATTGATCAATATCCTACCCGATGATATTATGCTACAACAGCGGGAACATATTAAATTTTAGTCCTGACGTTGATCAATAATCAACTCCTAAAATGAGGATTTTTTATAAGAAATCCCCCCTCTACAGGACATAAAGAGTCTGAAAAACAGGGCGCTTTTATTCTAAATACCTTTAATTACTCAAACAGGGCGTGTGGAAAAATAACGGCGGGTCTCACTTGCGATAACCCCACTTAGAAGGAACATGGCAATTAAATTCGGGATAGCCATTAATCCATTCATCATATCCGAGAAATTCCATACGGCATCACTTTTCCACACGCAACCGATAAAAACGGCCAGCACCCAGAGAATCCGGTAGAATTTGATCGCTTTGAGGCCCACGAGATATTCAACCGCCTTTTCACCGTAATAAGCCCAACCCAAAATCGTCGAAAAAACAAATGTCAGCAATCCTCCTACTAGGATCAAATCCCCAAAAATGCCGAGGTGATGGAACGCGGCATCACAGAGTCCCGCCTTGGTCATACCTGCTCCGGACCATTCCCCTGAGCTGACAATGACTAGTCCTGTCAAAGCACAGACCACCACGGTGTCCCAAAAAGTACCCGTACTAGAAACCAGCGCCTGCCTGACCGGATCAGTCGTCCGTGCAGCGGCAGCCACAATCGGGGCGCTGCCTAACCCTGACTCATTTGAAAAAAGTCCCCGGGCTATCCCGTAACGCATCGCCTCGGCAATTCCCGCCCCCACAAATCCGCCAATAGCCGCCTGGCCGGTGAATGCACTACTGATGATTAGCGAAATCGTCGCACCCAGCTTGTCCCAGTTAAATCCCAAGATGATGAGACAGCCCAACACGTAAAAGAAAGCCATAAAGGGTACCAGAATAGTGCAGAATCGTGAAATGGATCGAATCCCGCCTATTACAACCACAGCGGTCAGAACGGCCAGAATAATACCCACTGAAAACTTCAACGTGCTGTCATCAACCAGAAAGGGGAAAATATCCTTTTTGGCGACGATCATATCCGCAATCGCATTTGCTTGGGTCATATTCCCTATCCCGAACGCGGCAATCGCTGTAAATAGGGCAAAAAGAATACCCGCCCAACGGGCATTCAAAGCCCGCTCGAGGACATACATCGGTCCCCCCGACATTTGACCTTTTTCATTTGTGACACGGTATTTTACCGATAGGAGGGCTTCAGAATATTTTGTCGCTATGCCAAATACACCGGTCAACCACATCCATAATACTGCTCCCGGACCCCCTAATAATACAGCCGAGGCTACCCCGTATATATTCCCTGTCCCGATCGTCGCCGCAAGTGCTGTCGTGAGTGCTCCGAATTGACTGACATCACCGGGTGCCCCGGGGTCTTTGGCAATTGAAAGTTTCAGGGCATGGACGAGGTGCCTTTGCACAAATCCCGTGCGCCATGTCAAATACAGGTGGGTACCAGCTAAAAGGGCAATCAACCAAGGGCCCCATACAAAATTAGCACCTTTTTCAATCCAGAGTTCGAGCGTTTGTATCATAAAAATAAGAAACTTTTGTCATTTTACCCCTAAAAAAGCTTACCTGAAGCCCCGCCTCGGAAAACCAAAAATGAAAGTGCCTTTAAATAATTTGAAAATCAACCTTCTTTTGGCAATGGCTATTTTTTCATAACCTTTCCTGCCTTGTTTGACCTAAAATTTCAAAAAATAGTAAAGACTTTTACCAATTCTTTGCATATTGTTTTTTGCAAATGGCAGAAGGTGCTTTCAGTATATTCATCAGTGAGGCGAAAAGAGGGTTTAATACCACAGGGGCGGTACTTCCCAGCAGCCCTTTTTTAGCCCGGGAAATTACAAAACCCTTCCGTAGCCGTACCAAACCCGCCCGTATCCTGGAAGTCGGGCCGGGGACAGGTGTTTTTACTCGTCTTTTGGTTCCGGATATCAAGAAAAATGAATATTTGAAGATTGTTGAACTGAATAATGCTTTCGTCACCCATCTCTCAAACCGGCTTGAAAAAGATCCTGAATGGTTGTGTAAAAAAGATAATGTGGAGATAGTGTGTTCGGCAATTGAAAATCTTAATCTGGAAGAAAAATACGATTTTATTATTTGCGCCCTCCCCTTCAATAATTTTCCGGCATCCACCGTCAGAAGTATATTCCGTATCTTTGAGCAAGTGTGCAAACCCGGCGCAGTCATTAGTTTTTTTGAATATTTAGCCCTCAGGGATGTGAAAGTCCGATTCTCTAGCCCAGAGGAAAAACTCAGGCTTAGCTCCGTCGCACTTGGGACAAAACGTTTTCTTTCTAAACACAAACGCTCGCGTAATGTGGTTTTTCTGAATTTTCCCCCCGCCCTTGTCCACCATGTCAGGGTCAATAAAAAAGACTCTTCCCACGCCTCGAAAGACATAAAAGCTTAAGTGGCAAGTTTTTGTGAGACTTTTTGAGGAATTATGTTATTATATGAGTATGACCAAGCATTTATTCATGCTGTTTTTACTTTTAGGGCTGGCCCCTCTGTCGGCTGAAACTGAAACGAATTCCCCACAAATCCTCCTTTCTCCATCAACGGCTTTTAAAGAAGATATTGATAAAAAATGGGACTATAACCTGAATATGAATCAGACGGCCCTTGAATATAAGGCCTCTGATAAACTCAAAATTTCTGCCATCAGTGATATGAATGATGTTACTGTCCTCTCCCATTTGGAAGAGGACGTCGCCCTCGACAAAGTCATGCAGGATTTGACAAAAACTAGGACAGGGATCGGCACCTCTTATAAAATCTCCCCGAATATGACTTTGGATGCCCAAGCAGATTACTCTGTCCTCCAAAATATCGCCACCCCCGCTCCAAAATTGAACTTTTCCATTTCCAGTTCTTTTTGATTTTTGTGATCCTCGGCTTTAAAAGACTCAAAACGGACGGTATATCAAATTACGCCCGACTTGTAGCAGGTAGGACTCCGCTCCCCTTTCAGTCAGCGTAGTATTGAGCTTCGACTGAAAGCTTTTTTTCATTTTCTCATACTCTACTTTTTTTGCTATACTATCGAGATTCTTATTCGCTTGCAGGGTATTCAGATCATTCTCGGATTGTTTGGCTGTTTTATAAGCGTCTATCGCCACTGATTTCGGCATATCTAATCTTTTGACGATCCCGTACAGCGGGCGGTACTGGTAAGCTCGGGACATCTTATACTCCTCATCTCTTTCGGGACCGATGATTTCCTTCATTTTCTGCTCAAGTTCTACTTGGGCTTTTTCTTCCCGGAGCGGACACTGTTCTCGGGTTTTTCCTTCGCGACACGTTCAATCGAGGGCTTCAGCTGCGCCCGGGCTAATTCGGCATCGCTGGCAATTTGGGTTTCCATGTTCTTATCGACGACCACAGGTTGGATCATAATAATCAATTCACTCCGGTCGGTCGTGAGTTTTGTCGTTTTAAACAAATAACCCAGGAATGGGATACTACTGAGCACGGGCACCCCTTTCACATTACGACTCGTCCCGTCGGAAATCAAACCACCAAGTACCACCGTGGATCCACTCGGTGCGGCCAAACAAAAGGCCGGAAGAATCGCTTCGGGGCTGGTAGAGGTGTTGGTGTCAGCGGAAGGAAAACTGTCTCCGCGGCTCGATCGTGAC
>JAWXBN010000044.1 GCA_034440155.1 Verrucomicrobiota bacterium
ACCTTGGTCGATATCATCTCTTCCCAGGATGAGACCGTCAGAAATTCCTCCCTGGAGGACTTCTCGAAAACCGCCAGTCTGGACTTGCTCCTGGCAGCCTCTGCCGAACTCGAAAGCTTCCGTAAATCCAGCCCAAATCTCTATGAAAAAGTCCGGGCCCTGATGTTCCAACACGCCCTCTTCCGTTATTTTGCCCCACACAAGCTGGCAAAAAAAACAGAAGGCCTTGTTCCCCATGAAGGTTATGAGAAACTTTTAAACCGCCGGTTTGAGGAGGCTATCAGCTTTTTCAGGAATACCATGGCGGACACGGGTGAGACGGATGCTGTATTCAGTGCCTTGGCCGCTGCCTACCACGGATTAGCCTTCCAGACATTGGCCGACCAAGTCCGGCGCAGTGTCAAAAGTGTACGCGGTAACCAGTGGATGTTCCGCATCGGACACCCGCTGGATCAACCACTTCGTTTCCAGGGCAAATTACTCGAGCGCGACTCCGCAAGCGGGCTTTATCCGGTGCTCCAAGAGCAAACACCTGTTCGTATGGACCTCTCGCACAGTGCGTGGAGCGACATTTTCTTTTTGGGCATGGATTTCCCCCAAGGGGCGAAAGTGCTTAATATCTCGATCGACCTCGGTGTCCATGGCCGGGATAAGGCCCCGCGCCCCCCGGTCGAGGCTTATCTCCGGGTCATTGATAAACCTGTCCTGCGCCTGACGAGTATCGACCTCGGGGCCACAGCGGAGATCAGTGACATAAATGAAGTCTTTGACTTTGCCCGGGATTACCTCGGGTTACTCAAGGCTGCGGTCATCGCCTCGGGCTTGATTCCTTCCGGCCTTGAGGGGTCAAATGTTTCCTTGGCTGATCTCTTTGGCCAAATGATCGCGCCCGGCCACGGCCTCGAAATCGTCAGTAACGTGAATAATATCCCGAAAGGCTCACGTCTGGCCGTCTCGACTAATCTCCTCGCCGCCCTCATCTCGGCCTGTATGCGGGCGACCGGCCAAGCACGTCATCTCACGGGCGAACTCTCCGACGAGGAACGCCGGATCGTCGTGGCCCGAGCAATCCTCGGGGAATGGATCGGTGGCTCCGGGGGCGGCTGGCAGGACTCCGGAGGCCTTTTCCCCGGTATCAAACTTATTACGGGTGAGGACAGTGCCGAGGGTGACCCTGAATACGGGATTAGCCGCGGACGACTCATGCCCAAACACCATATCCTCGGGCAGGAAGCCGCCAGTGACATCACACGCCGCAAATTGCAAGACAGCCTCGTCCTCGTCCACGGTGGCATGGCGCAAAATGTCGGCCCGATCCTCGAGATGGTCACGGAAAAGTATCTCCTCCGCTTGAAGGAAGAATGGACCGGACGCCAGGAAGCCATCGCTATCATGGATACGATCCTCGATGCCCTCAGGACGGGGGATATTAATAAAGTCGGCGAGACCACCACTCATAACTTTTTTGGTCCCCTACAAAAAATCATCCCTTGGGCCAGTAATGCTTATACGGAAACCCTCATTGAAAAAGTCAAAAGGGAATTCACCTCAGACTTCAAAGGATTCTGGATGCTCGGCGGGATGGCTGGGGGCGGGATGGGTTTTATTTTTTCTCCTGAACGTAAGGCCGAAGCGCAAATTGCCCTGCAAAAAATCATGCAGGAAACCAAAGAGGAATTCGAAACATCCCTCCCCTTCGCCATGGATCCGGTCGTCTATGACTTTGCCATTAACTCCCACGGCACCTACGCCACTTTGCTCACGGGTGCATCCTCACAGTTACCCGGCTTGGCCCAAAAAACCGAGGCAAAAAATATCGCTAGTGCCGCTGATAATCAAAGGGCCCTGGAGAAATTATTAAAAGAAAATGGATTTGACCCCGAGCTGCATGAGCAGATCAGGAAGGATTTAAAATCCGGACAAATCGGTCTTTCCCATAACCGCCTGCCAGCAGACACAGTCATTGAGGATGTCTGCGATGAAGATATCGACGATGCCCGCGGACAAATCGCGCCCGAGATCATCGCCCTCGGTGAGCAAGCCCTGCGTGCGGGTGAAGTCGCCGTCATTTCCCTCGCCGCCGGAGTCGGCAGCCGCTGGACCCAAGGGTCCGGGGTCGTCAAAGGCCTCCATCCCTATTGCAAATTCCACGCACGCCACCGCACTTTTATCGAAACCCATCTGGCCAAAAGCCGGAAGACCTCCGCGCAATTTGCGTGTGACATTCCCCATATTATTAGTACCAGCTACCTGACCCACGGGGCGATTGCCCGTTTTCTCGAACGGCAGAAAAATTACGGTTACCCCGGCCCGTTACTCCTGTCTGAAGGCCGCAATATCGGCTTACGCATGATCCCGACGGAGCACGACCTGCGTTTCGCCTGGGAAGAAACCAGTCATCAGGTATTAGATGTACAAAAACAAAAGGTCCGCGAGAGCCTCAATGCCGCCCTCATCAACTGGGCGAAAACCACCGGTGAAACTAAGGATTACACGGACAATTTGCCCGCACAATGTCTCCACCCCGTCGGCCACTGGTTCGAGATTCCTAACCTCCTGCGCAACGGTACCCTGCACAAATTACTCGCTCAGCGGCCTCAACTAAAAACCTTGATGCTGCATAATATCGACACCCTCGGCGCAAATTGCGACGCGGGACTCATCGGCCTGCACCGCAAACGGGGATCTGCCCTGACCTTTGAAGTCATCAGCCGTCGCATCGACGACCGTGGGGGTGGCCTCGCCCGCGTCAATGGACAGGTGCGCCTGGTGGAAGGCCTAGCCCTGCCGAATGAAGAGGCGGAGTTCCATCTGCGTTATTATAACTCCATGACGACATGGATCGAGATCGATCCGTTATTGGCGGCCTTTGGTCTGAACCGGCAGGATTTGACTAATGAATCAAAAGTGTCAAAAGCCATCCGCGATTTCAGTGCGCGTATGCCGAGTTACATTAGCCTGAAGGATGTAAAAAAACGCTGGGGCCAGGGCCAGGAAGACGTATTCCCCGTGACCCAGTTTGAAAAGCTCTGGGGCGACATGTCCTCGTTACCCGACCTGAAAAATGGTTTTGTCGTCGTGCCCCGTTTCCGCGGCCAACAGCTCAAAGACCAAGCCCAACTCGACGGCTGGCTGCGCGACGGCTCCGCCGCTTACGTCGACTCCTTGTGTCAGTGGGGGTAATAATTTAAACAGTCTCCATGATCTGAAAAAAACTCAGTCGATACCATGATGCATGACTCTTTTCATATATCTGTCGAAGAGAGGAACAGTAAAACTATTATCTCCATGAGAGGGACTATAAATCATACCTTTATTGATCAGTGACGCTCTAATTGAAGCCACGCTTTGGACTTCTTTATGGAGTGACTCTGCAATATCTCCTGATCGATGAGGCCCCGGCCCTAACTCCGCCATCGCTCTCAGATATTTTTTTTCTAAGGGTGTGAGACGGTCAAATCTCACTCGAAAAAAGCTGGCATCCAAGTCGGATATAGCCAATTCACTGGCCGTCTGGACATCGGCCAATGTAATGGGTGACTGATCGGCAGATTGCCAACTATGCTTTCCCCATTCCTGCAAAAAGTAGGGATAAGACTGTGTTGGCTTTAATATCTCCACCAATGCCTCCTCCTCAAAATCCACCGCGAGTTCTTTTGCCGGTGCAATGAGAGCCATGCGAGCATCTTTTTCGGTTAATGGCCCGATTTCAGGAAACTCAAAAAGCCTCTCTGCGTATGATTTTACCCGCCCCGCCTGCCCTACTAGTTGCGGCAAACCCGCGCCAATCAAAGCGATGGGCAATTGTCGCTGTGTACATTTATGCAAAGCGGTTATCAAACATGCAAATTGCTCTTCCTCAACATATTGGAGTTCATCAATAAAAAAACCAATGCAGTCTTTTTTTCTTTTGCCGCATTTCCTACCTGTGTAAAAAGATCAATCAAGTCATTTTCAAGATTGCCGGTATCAGCCAGACCACTCTCACTCCCCAAATCCAAACCAAACTCGATATCTTTATATTTTAATTTCATCGCTGAAACAAAGCCGCCCAATGTCCTGAGAGCTTTTTTTGCCATATCCCCCGCACCTGCCATTTTATCCAATTTCAAGAGAGCCGTCCTCAATGGTGGAATCAGCAAGGCCGGAAGACTGCCTTTTTCTGGCGCTTCAATTGCGACCACAATCATCCCTTTGCCTTCTGTATCCCATGCGATCCTGGTCAGGAGAACCGTTTTTCCGACCCCCCGTAATCCTACTAGCAACAAACTCCGGGAGGCTCTTCCTTCGCGAAATCGATCAACGGCAATAGAAGCTTTTTCAATAATCTCATCACGTCCTGCCAACTCGGGAGGCAACGTGCCAGCACCCGGCGCATATGGATTTGTTCTTGGATTCATATATACTTAATTTACTATTGTTTATTGGATTTTGATAAACTGCATTAATATTCTTATACTCTGTCAATAGATTAAATTCAATTACCCCTATCATCAACACCACGGTGTCTAAGAATGGGAGTCAGTGGCTTCTCCATCTTCAGCTATGCGAGCCACCTCAGCGCTCCTGTGCGTCCGTGGGTAAATGGGTCGTGCGGGAAGACGATGGCAATCAGAGGAAAAATGGGCAGCTCCGCTCTCTGAACTTTCTGCCACTTCAGCCATTCAACTTGGTCCTGATAACTTTTCCCCCTTTCTCATCGTATCCTTCAACATCCTTACGACCACAATTCTGAAATCTCATATGATCAGAAAGAAAGTTTTAACAGCCAAAGCCAAACAAATTGC
>JAWXBN010000045.1 GCA_034440155.1 Verrucomicrobiota bacterium
GCCAGACACCGGATCTGCCCCCAGGTTTACAAGGTGCACCGGCTGGCGCATAACTCTGCGTAAAGAACAAATGAAATTCATCCGGATTCAGCAAAATGCAACGACTGAACTTGTGGTCAACCTTGATCATATTTCAGTCGTTCAAATCACCTCGACTCACGCTTATATTTCGATTATCCATCAGGCAGACAAGATGATGATTTCGGCAGCGGAATGGGAACGGATATCCATCTATTTTACCCCAAAACAATTTCCCCGTGTGACTGAAACAGCGCAAACACTTTATCTGGTCAACCTCGAAAATGTGACCCATATCAATATCACATCAAGTTTTAGTTATCTCTATGTCCGTGGTTTTCAAGACAAGATCATGCTCAAGCCTGAAGTATGGGCTGACATGTCTATCCTTTTCCCTGCCCAATAAATCTTACTGGATCAACCGGACTTCGACGGAGTTAACACTCCTGCGAGGAACTGAACGGTCAATCACATTATTTGTCTGAAACTCAGTTACCGCAACAATGACACTACCCGGCAATAAAAAGTCCTTCTCCAAAAGCATTCTTTCCGCCCGCTGGATATTGATTTCGGAATCCTCCTCGAAACTCAGGACAAAAGGATAAACAGCACGGCAGAGTGTGAGTTTTTGGGCGATTTCTTTTTGTTCGGTAAAAGCATAAATCGGCGACCAGCCTGGCCTGAATGAAGCTGCCATGGAGGCCATATAACCCGTTTTTGTGAATAGAAGAATTGCCGAGGCACGGATATGATCTGCCAGTAATACCGCCGAGCGGACGAATTTCTCGAGGCTTCCCTCGAGCTCGACCGAGCTAATATGGTCTGTTCCCCCACTCCGCTCTGTTCTACGGGATATGCGGTCAAGCACATCCACACATGAAACCGGATACTTTCCGACAGAGCTCTCCCCCGATAACATCACGGCATCTACTCGCTCAAAAACGGCATTAGCCACATCGGTAATTTCAGCCCGTGTGGGATAAGGATTCTCGATCATACTTTCAAGCATGTGCGTGGCGACAATAACAGGTTTAAAGTATTGCAGGCACGTCTTGACGATTTTACGTTGGATAATCGGGAGTTCTTCCAATAAGCATTCGATTCCCAAATCACCACGGGCTACCATAACCGCATCTGCCTCAGAAATGATTTCGTGCAAGTTGCGCACAGACTCCTGATCTTCAAATTTCGCCACAATACGGGGTGATTTTCCGAATTTTTGACATAGGGCACGAAGTTGTTTAATATCACCGGCTTCACGGCAGAATGAGAGTGCGACGTAATCCACATCCAACTCGCAACCTAACTCCACATCACTAATATCTTTTTCGGTCAACGCAGGGAGGTTTACCCTCACCCCGGGTAAGTTAATGTGTCTGCGGCTGCCCATGACACCTTCCGTCAAAACCTTACAACGCAGTGAGTTGTGTGATTTCTCAAGGACTTCCATTCTTAAAACTCCATTATCAACAATAACCTCATCCCCCACATGTAAGTCATTAATCAATCCATCATAATTCACATCAACACTATTATTCTCGGCACTTTTATAGCCCAAAACGGTAAAGGTAAACTCATCACCAGGTTTTAAATTGAGTTTAGTGGGAAGCTCACCGGTACGGATAGCCGGCCCTTGTGTATCCAACAGTATCCCGATTTGTTTTTGTTCTTCAAAAGCTATTTTCCGGATCAATGGGACAATTCGCCGGATCGTCTCATGTCTGGCATGCGACATATTTAACCTGAAAATATTCACTCCTGTCTTAATCAATTGTGTGATTAATTCTTCACTTTCCGTAGCCGGACCAAGAGTTACGATGATTTTTGTTTTTCTCACGGGATAAGCTTTAGGCAACTTCATGCGAGTTGGACAGGAACAATTCAGAAAAATAATTAAAAAAAACGATGAAACCGGATAAAATTGATGTTCAATCTTGTAATTTCAAAAAACTTTGACAATTATAAGAAAAGTTATGCCTGAAGGAAAAGAGGATATCGCACAGCTCATGTCGACGATTGAAATGTTTGAGGTTATTTCTCAAACAAATCCTGATGATTACCAATCATTAGAAATCCTCAAAGAAGCTTATGTCAAGGTAGGACGGGAGTCGGATGCCATCCGTATTTCGAGGCAAATTGCTGATGCTTTTGTCAGAATGGGGCAGATATCCTCAGCTATCCTTGAATATGAAGGAATCCTTCAAAAGCAGCCAGATAATGTCGAGGTTTTGATGGCCTTGGGTGAGCTGGAAGAAAAACTCGTTGGGATGACAGCAAAAAAGACAGTAGCACCCACAGCTCAAGTCCCCACTAGTGATGGTAAAACCGCTGATGCCACTGCCGAAGCTGTCCAAGAGGAAGAACATGTCGTAGCCAGCCTCATTGAAACCAGCCATACCAAGACAAATAAACGTGCCAAGCTCGATCTTTCGGGTGATCCGAATGAACCTTTTATTAAATATCTCGCAAAACTCGGCACACTCAAGGAGGAGCAGGCACAAAGGGTGTCTGACATCACCAAAAACCGCATCCCGAAATCAAATAATGACCTTGGTGTATCACTTATTCAGGTTTTAAATGATGAAAAAATCATCGGGCACGATGATTTATTGAATGTCTTGGTCGACCGTACCCACTTGGGTTATGTCCCTATTGGGGAATATGATATTGACCGTTCAATCGTCAAAATGCTCCCTCCTGAAATTACCTTAAACCGTTTGATCCTGCCCTTTGACCAACTGAGCCGCACCCTGATGGTAGCTTTGGTTAATCCTTTTGATGAAATCGGCAGACAATCTGTCCAGCAATCCCTTGAATACAATATCCACTGGTATCTCGCTTCCCCTGAGGCGATCATAAAAACCCTGAAATTCGTTTATAAACTCTAATTCCTATGGCTGCAAAAAGTTTTGGTGACCGGATTGCTGATGTCCTCATTGAGGACGGGTTGCTCATGTATGAACAGATTGAGGAGGTCCGTGAACAACAAAAACAATCTGGAGGCCAACTTCTCAAACTCCTCATTGAAAAAAAATATGTCACTGAAGAAGACATGATGATCAGTATGGGGAGATGTTTGGATACACCTCCCCTTAATGTCAGTAAAATCCGTGTCCCAGATGACATCAAAGCCCTTGTTCCCACCGATTTGGCTAAAAACTACAAACTTATTCCTGTGGCTCGACTGGGGAATAAGCTTTTTGTGGCTATGGCCGACCCTCTTAATGTCCTTGCCATAGACGATCTGCGCAGTATCACGAAAATGGAAATTTTCCCCATGATCGCCACCCAAAAGGCGGTCACGGACGCCCTGAGCGGAATAAGTGGTGGTAGTGGTGGCTCCCTCAGCATGGATGAACTCGCTGACGAAGAGGCTCATGACGCGCTTACTGACGTCGAGATGGTGTCAGAAAAGACAGATAATACAGATTTGGATCGGTCACTGTCTTCCACACAAGAGGCTCCTGTTATTAAAATGGTAAATTTAATGTTGGTTCAAGCCATTCAAGAGGGGGCCAGTGATATCCATCTTGAGCCTTATGAAAAGAAAATGGTGCTCCGTTACCGCGTAGATGGAGCCTGCTCCGAATATAAAGCACCACCAAAGTCCCTATCGAATGCGGTTTGCTCCCGTATTAAAATCCTGTCAAATCTTGATATCGCCGAAAGACGCCTCCCTCAGGACGGACGTATGAGGATCAAGGTCGGCGGTAAGGACTTTGATTTGCGCGTAAGTATCCTGCCCATGCTTTACGGTGAAAAAATATGTATGCGCGTCATCGATAAGAATAATTTGTCTGCTAGTATTGACAAAATAGGATTGGATGAGGCGACATTAAAACGTTTTATGCGTGCGGTGGATGCGCCCCATGGATTGATCCTGGTTACCGGACCTACGGGCTCAGGTAAAACCACCACGCTTTATTCAGTCTTGCAGGAACTTAACAAACCCCAGTACAATATTACGACCGTTGAAGATCCCGTGGAATTCAATGTGCCCGGAATCAACCAATGCGCTGTCCGCTCCGATATCGGACTCACCTTCGCAGCGGCACTTCGTTCAATCTTACGTCAAGACCCTGATATTGTCATGATCGGTGAGATTCGTGACGGTGAAACTGCCGATATTGCTGTCAAAGCCGCGCTAACAGGCCACCAAGTTCTCAGCACTCTCCATACAAATGATGCAGCAGGAGCTATCGCCCGCTTGGACGATATGGGTATTGCCCCATTCTTAATTTCTTCATCAGTGATCCTTACTTGTGCTCAACGCCTTGTCCGCCGTATTTGCTCTCATTGTAAGGAAGAAGTGGAAGCCCCGACAGTGGATGCCCTTGAAAAAATTGATTTAACCGCAGAGGATATCGAGGGGGTGACTTTCTTTGGAGGCCGTGGATGTGACCGCTGTAAAGGAAAGGGTTACGCAGGGCGTTTAGCGGTTTTGGAAGTTCTTGAAATGTCCGAGCGTATCCGTAAAATGGTCATTAAGCGGGCGAATTCTAACGAAATCAAAAAGGTAGCTGTCGAAGAAGGGATGAAAACCCTTCGTATGGCCGGATTTGACAAGGTCAAAGAAGGTCTTACGACCCTTGCAGAAGTGGCTGCAGCAACATCAGAAGATCATTAGAGAGCAGTTCTTTACATTTTTAAATAAAAACATATAATAAAAAAATTATGGCATTCTCATTTTTCAAGAAAAAAAATAAAGATGACGATCAACAAGTAGAGTCTGGTCCACAGATTGTTATCCCTCCGGCCGCTCTTCCAAATGCAAAAAATGCAGCAGAAGGGGCATCCGCAACATCAGATCTAAGTAAACCTTCATTAGGTATGCCAGTTCCGAAAGTTCCGCCTGCACCTGCTACCGCCAGCCTGAGTAAACCTACACTGAGGGCCGCCACATTACCGCCTCCTCCTCCTGGTGCACCCGCATCATTACAACCTCCACCCTCTCTTGAAAATAAGATATTGACACCTCCCAGCATAGGATCGGTCCCCCCATCTTCAGCCACAAAAAAACTGCCTTTACCTAAAATCAACTTGGGAGCACCGATGTCGGCTCCCCCTTCAGCGCCTAGGCAACAAATACCTCAGGTCGCACCAGGCGATTTGAGTGGAGCCAGACTGCCCATGCCATCTCTCTCTGACCCCAAGACACTGGGCTCATCTGTTCCTCTCATTAAAAAACCAAATCAAACCATGTCCCTACCAGGCATGTTAGGAGCAAAAACATCAGCTCCAGTACCTAGTGGTCCACCCCCTGCTATTATTCCCAGCGTCCAGAGCGTGGAGATTCCTCTCTCAGTAATCGCAAAAGCAATTCCTGAAGACATGGTAAATCCTTCCGAAATCAATAGCTCAGGACATTTTGTCTACGATGCAAAAAAAATGATTGAGCAATTATCACTTGGTAAGGTGACTCTCTCTTTGGGTGAAATCGCGCAAGTCGCACCCCATTTACTTCTGGATCCGACACAGCATCATGATCAGATTATTAATTTACCTCTTGGAGAGATCGTTAAAATCGCTCCAAAGGGATTACTCCAAAAACGGGCCGATCAGATTGAGGAAAAAATGGAAGGGGTTAATATTCCCACTCCATTCAGCGAAATAGCCAAAAAGGATGCTCTAAAAGCTGCAACACCTGCTCCAGCAGTCACTCCGCCGGCACCCTCTCAATTATCTGCAACTCCCCCTGCCGCTCCTCAACCACCCTCTGCAGCACCTGTTCCTACCCTCGGGCAGAAAGTGGAACCGAAACCATTTGCTCCTCCAATTCCAAGGACAGCACCTATTTCACATTCTACCCCATCCACTGGACCAATCGTAAAAACAGGGCCTCAACCCCTTCCGGCGATTCCGATCTCTACTATCATGTTGAATAGACCGGGATCAAGTAAACCTACTATTCCTATCGCGCCCGCAACCACTCCAATCAGCAAAAGTATTCTCACTCCCTCACAAAGGGGAGTTCAGGCACCAAACTTGCTGAATAGAATATCCCCCTCTAGCCTAGGAGCTCAACTCTCTGCACCAGCCAAATCACTCTTACCTTCACCTCCTAAAAAGACAGAGTTCCCCGAAGCAACTAAAACGATTACACCCCCGGTAAACCCACAGGTTTCAGTCCCTGTGCTGACACAACCGGCACCGCAAGCCCAACCGCCTGTGCAGGAAACAACACAGGAAACAACACAGGAACCCACAGTTTCCGAACCAAAGCAAGAACAGGCACCAGCTACGCCCACAGCACTTGAGTTAACTCCCGGCCTTTTAAACCTAATGAAAAAAGCTGGGATTACTGAAACCGGAACAATAGGGGTACACCAACTCATTAAGAGTATTTCAGGAATAGACAGTTGCCTGATTTCATCTGTTTCCGGAAATATTCTCCTCGAAACAGATCCACTCCCATCCAATCAGGCAGTCGCTCAAAATTTTGCAGCAACCTACGTAAACAAAGTTCTCCGCCATGCAGAACCTCTTCATCTGGCCCCAATTAAAAAAATAACCATAAGGACAGGTGGAAATAAAAATATCAGTATCTTTAGAGCTCAAAATATTGTAATGATTGCAGAACACCATACAAACCACCTTTGTCGTAAGTCATCGACTTTATTAAATGATATTGTTGGTGAACTGGTGAATTCAGTATCCTAAATTCCAGGAGAAGTTAAAATGTCGATTATTAATTACGCGACAAAAGAAATACAATTTAAGATCGTGTATTATGGTCCTGCCCTGTGTGGTAAGACCACAAATCTTGCTTATATCCACTCTCAAATACAGCCTGAGAATAAAGGTGATTTGGTATCATTGGCCACAGCAGCGGATCGCACCCTATTTTTTGACTTTCTCCCGTTACAGGCTGTTGTCATCAAAGGATTTAAAACAAAATTCCAACTTTACACAGTGCCAGGACAAGTTATTTATAACGCTACACGCCAATTAGTCTTAAGAAGTGTGGACGGGGTGATATTTGTCGCAGACTCACAGTGGGATAAAATGGAAGAAAACGTGGAAGCACTCGGCAATCTCAGGGAGAACCTCACAAAACAAAATATGAATATGGACGATATTCCCGCTGTTATCCAATTTAATAAACGAGATCTACCTGATGTGGCACCTGTTGATTATATGGATTTCCTTTTGAATAATGCAGCTAAAAAGGTGCAAACATTCGAGGTTATCTCCACCACGGGGCAAAATGTGTTTATGGCTTTGAATACCGTTGCCCAGCTTCTCCTTTATAAATTCACCAAAGAAAATGCGGGCGGCTCATCCCAACCTGCTGAAGTCAAAGTCGTTTAACTTTTTTTTATATGCAACCAATTCCCATCCTTACAATCGAAGACGTAAATCAAATCGACCACGTACTGTCCAATTTTCTTCAGAAATCTGAAACGCAGTTGGCTGTAGTGATTGACCGTGGGGGAAATATTATTTCTCAACAAGGTAATATTACCATTATGGATACGACCGTAGTAGCTGCGTTAGCTGCTGGATCTTTTGCCGCCACAATGGAGTTAGCCCGACGTATTGGGGAAATGGAATTCAACGCTCTTTATCATCAAGGTAAAGGTGCCCACTTATTCATTTATTCTGTCGATGAAAATACAATTATTGTCACTGTATTTAATGACCAGACCACTATTGGACTTGTTCGTTTTTATGCCGAATCAGCCGCGACTGACCTTGGTGAGCTCTTGAACAAATTACGACAAAAGAATGTTTCTGAAAGATTTGAACTGACTACGAAAGACATTGAGCAAGCTGGTAAACTCTTTTAATGCACCTTTCCTACCTGAAAAATAGTACCGGAGCCGCCATTTTGACGGCTCTTTTTTCTGCCCTACTCATCCTCACGATGCCCACATTCATCCAAAAGATTCTCGATCGCGAAAGTGAATATCAACCAGTAAAAGTACAAGGTGAGGGCTATCCACTCCTTATCAGCGATAGCCTTGGACATTCCACAATAATAAAAAAAGCCCCAAAGAGGATTATCAGCCTGACCCCCAGCCTGACGGAGACACTCTGTAAAATCAATGCGACGGAAGATCTACTGGCTGTGACATCCTTCTGTAAAAAATCAAATCCCCAATTCAAAAAAGTGCTTGAAGGGAAAATTGAAATCGTCAATGGGATCAATCCCAGTGCCGAGCAAATTGCAGAGATGGACCCCGACCTGATCCTCACGGTGTCAAACTCCTCCCCCGAATTTGTCTCTAATATCCGTAAATTAGGAGTGCCCGTCATTGTCTTTGGGAATGAGTCACTTGAAACAGTGCTCGGATTTATTCCGGTTTTAGGCCAAATAACGGGCCATAGAAGTGAATCTCTCACGCTTCTGGAAACCCTAACAAAACGCTTAACAGATATTGATACTCACGTCTCCCATATCCCCTATACCAACAGGCCTTCGGCCCTGATTATGTTCGACCTCAGTGGGGGTGGTGCGGGGGGGGAGAGTTCATTCATGGGAGATATTTTGGAAAGGGCCGGAGGAAGGAATCTCGCCATTGAGACGGGATCACGATGGCCAACCGTATCCACCGAATGGATGATGGAGAAGGATCCGTCCCATATCTTCCTTGATGACTACCGTGAAGGAGATGAGCTCGGGAAAGCCGTTCTTGTCTTAAAGGAAGAGGTCGCCAAACACCCCATTTTCGGCAAGCTCTCTTCTGTGGAAAATGACCGCCTACATATTATCGGTAATAACCTGATCGTCATACCCGGTCCCCGTACCGTTGATGCCGTGGAGATACTACACTCCCTTTTATATCCCGATTTTGTAAAAAACATCCCTGAGCAATCCCCCCATGAACAATCCCTATGATCTCAAAATCCATGTCGAGAAGGCGGGTTATACTCATCCGATTGTCAAAGACTGCTCTTTAGATATCCCCCAAGGGAAATTCTGCTGTATTGTCGGACCAAATGGTTCGGGTAAAAGTACCTTTTTAAAATCTCTTTTAGGATTACTGCCGATCAATGAAGCCCAAGTCAAAATTGGGGAAAAACCTTTTTTTGATCTGCCCCTTAAAATGCGGGCACGCCAAATCTCATTTATGCTGCAAAAGCTTGAAATTGATTTTCCTTTTTCTGTGGAAGAGCTTGTGTCTCTCGGTCGTTACCCACATAGCGGGCTCATGACTGAATTAACATTATCGGATAAAGAAATCGTTACTTCCTGCTTGGAGCTCACAGGCACTGCCCACCTTCGTGAGCGCCGGATCAATGAGCTCAGTGGTGGGGAGTACCAACGAGTCCTACTTTCAAAGACCCTGGTCCAAAAAACCCCTATTCTCCTTTTAGACGAACCCACAGCCCACATGGATCTCGGCCACCAAGTACAAACCTATGAATTACTCAAAAAACTAGTGGTGAGTGAAAACAAAACGGTCCTGAGCGTATGCCACGATTTGAATCTAGCCGCCGAATATGCAGATTTGATCGTGATCATCACGCAGGGATCCATCCGTCTCTCCGGCAGCCCTGCTGATACCTTGACAAAAGAATCAATCGAATACCTTTCGGAATCGACGTGCTTGGTCGTTGATAAAAATCCATTTACCCAGAATCCCCATATTTATATCCGTCCCGGTCGATCATCATGAAAGAGAAAAAAAACCATCCCCTCCTTTTCATTTTTTCCCTGACAGCTATTTTAGCTGTGAGTATCATTGTGGCGATTAGCACAGGATACGGACCTTGGGCCGGGTTGACTGATACATTCCGCATGTTTACTCATTTCCTTACAGGTACACCGATGACAGCACGCGATAATATTTTGCAATCTGTATTTGTAAATTTGAGAATGCCCCGTGTCATCCTTGAGATATGCGTTGGGATCAATCTTTCGATTGCAGGAGTCCTTCTACAGGCCCTATTCCGAAATCCTTTGGCAGAACCCTACTCTGTGGGTGTATCCTCTGGAGCGGCCCTAGGGGCTGTCATCGCTGTAAGTATCGGTTTCCGTGAATCGATAGTCGGTATTGGGCTCCAAGGCTTTTTTGCATTTGGAGGAGCCTTGGCTATTACCTTTTTAGTCTATGTCATCGCACGACAAAACGGGGTGGTCCTGACGACCAAACTCCTCCTTACGGGACTTGCCGTAGCAGCCGTGATACAGGCAGTAACGACATTAATGCTCCTTCAATTTGAATTCATCCGTCTCCGCAGTGTGCTCGCTTGGACCCTCGGCAGCTTTTCCAATAAAGGCTGGTCCCATGTC
This sequence comes from Verrucomicrobiota bacterium, assembly GCA_034440155.1. Classification (NCBI taxonomy): domain Bacteria; kingdom Pseudomonadati; phylum Verrucomicrobiota; species Verrucomicrobiota bacterium. The sequence continues at coordinate 10,259 of JAWXBN010000045.1, forward strand.
ATAACGATCGTTCCCTTTACATTTATCGGACTGGTTTTGTGTTCCTTCCTCGCCAAGCCTCTTAATATTCTTTGTCTGGGGGAGGAGAAAGCCAAATCTCTGGGATTAAATGTCGAGAAGTTCAAGCTCTCGATTTTTGTCATCAGCTCATTATTAACCGGGACAGCCGTGGCAGTCAGCGGCATTATTGCTTTTGTCGGGTTGGTAGTGCCCCACATTATGCGTGTGATCCTGGGCCCAGATCATAAATATCTGATTCCTGCTTCTGCACTGGGAGGAGCCCTTCTCGTCGTTTATGCGGATTTGATCGTCCGCATCCTTTCAAAATCCCAAGAAATCCCGATTGGGGTAGTCACCAGTGTATTCGGGGGGATTATTTTTATCCAACTCCTAAAAAATACTCAAAAAGGAATTTCTTAGTTTTTCCGAGGAACCCACTTCTGTTCCTGATCATAATTTTCCGTATTTGCTGCGACACGTGCCAGAATAAAAAGATAATCGCTGAGACGGTTAAGATAAACAACCAACTGGGAAAGTTCTGGAACTTTCTCGATCCCATTACTATGCAAGTAGTGGATAATGACCGACTCGACATGGCGGCAACTCGCCCGGGAAACATGGGCTTGGGATGCAAGCAAATTGCCACGGGGCATGATAAAAAAACGCATTGTCGGCAATACTATTTCAGATTCTTTAATCTGATCTTCCAAGATGGTAATCGATTCTGGAGAAACACGAGGAATAAGGCTGAAAGACTCACTATCGTGTTCTGTCGCCAAAAGTGCCCCTATGTTAAATAATTCAGGCTGCACCTTACCGGCAAGGTGATCAAGAATACGGTCTAATATTATGGCTAAATCCCGGGCGGCGGGATGGTCCTGTGGCACTGGGACTGGCTGTGATAAAACGACACCGATTTGACTATTGAGTAAGTCTACCAGTCCGTAAGTCAGGACCCTGTGGTCTGATTTGAGGACTCTGCGTCCATTAAATAAACTGGTATATCCTGCATCCCCGCCTTTTGTGACTACTCCCATATTAGTTCCTGCTCCTGAGTAAAAGATTTATGCCAATGACAAAGAGTCCGATACTCGAAATCAAGAAAATAACTGAAAGAATTCCCTGAATAATTTTCACATCGATGGCCGAGGAAATAAAATAACACATAAAGTTCACCGTCGTGAGACCTAATATCCAAGTTGAAAGCACTTTGTAATCAACTTTTAAAGTTTTCTGACTGGTTTGGACCAGCTCATCAAATTCCTTAAAATCGACATCTAACCTCCCGGGTACCACGATGTGACGGCCACAATTAGGACAATCAATCTCATCAGGCACCTCAGGAGTAACCCCGATCATCTGGGCACAATAGAGGCAGCGGAATTGGTCCGGTGGTAAAAGGTCTGACATAAGCTTGTATTGAAATTATCGCAAAATCCTTTTCATGCAATAGCTTTATCATATTTACTCGGGACAATCTATCTCCTTGCAAACAATGATGCCCTGCCTGAAGAATCTGGCCTTTTCATGTTTGAATCCCTTTAATCCCGCGTCTAGTGCCATGGATTTGAATTCCTCCCCGGTAAATGCCCTCCTTGCCGATACAATCGCATCATTCCTGCTAATAGGATTATTCGTGGTCTGGATAAGAATACTCGCACCTAACAGGGCCAAATCAGCCCGGACGATGTCGGTGCAATAAAGAACCCCTGATGTCACACGCCATAATTCCTTGAATATCGCGATGACCTCCAGGCGACTAAAGTGATGGAGTGCCATGTGGCACATGACCAAGTCAAATGACTGATCCGGATATGAAAGGTTAAAGAGATTTTGTATCTCATAACCGATAACGGGATCATTTGTATTTTCCCGCGCAATTTGCAGCGTAACAGGATTAATATCAGTCGCCGTAATCTCTACCGGTTGATTCTTTTTTATGAACCAAGATGACATGAGCCGGGGGATGTCTCCAAAACCGGTTGCACAATCCAAAATCTTCGCGGGCCTGCCTGTAAAAGAATGATGTTCAAGAAACCGGGTCATCTGGGCATGAGACCCAAAATAACGGTTGATCCAACCGATAAACCTCAGGTCCTCAAGCATTAACTCCTTTGGCTGGGGCAGATCCATGAGTTCCTTCTGCTCTTCATGATATGCACGGTGGCGACAAATAAAATTCATCATAAAATCATCATTACCCCAAAGAGCCTGCCGGTTTTACCTTTCTCCATGCGGTATGAATAGTAGCGGCTCAAATCCCCAGCCGTATCCATCTGGCAATCATAAACACGTTCCACCCCGCACTCATAAAGCTGACGTTTGATCTCGGCGGGAATATCCATCTCGTAATGCTCCTTGCGGATACAAGGGCCTAAGACCGCCGTAAATGAGGACGAGGGCACCTGAAACTCATTTTTCATCTTGGTGACTGTTTTCCCCGTGATATTCAAAAGGGTCCCCCTCTTACCTGAATGGATTAAAGCAATGGAAGGAGTGGACTGCTCATAGATAAAAACAGGACAGCAATCTGCCACGTGAATACCGATCGGTAATTGCCTACAGCGGGTAATCAATGCATCGGCATCCGGGATCACGCTGTCCTGCAACGACTCGACAACCACACTCATATCCCCATGGGTCTGCTCGCAGCGGACTATGGAGCCAAAGTCGATATGGTGGCGCAGTGCAATTTGCGTGTGTGCCTCCTCCAAGTCCTCTACGACCTTTTTTTTGTCTTCTGAAACGGCGATCCCCGGTATCCTTAATGTAAAAAAATGGACGAGGCCGGCCGTCTGGTCCAGCGGTGTAAACTGCTCGGAAAGTTGAGAATAATTCATCATCATTTTGAAAAGCGGGGTTTCATCAGGTTCTTGAGCATCAGATTAACGGGAAAGCGGGCTCCTGCCAGCAAATTTGCGCCCAAACTAGCTATCGGTGGATTCCGTAGAATGGGGGCTATCATGAGATTTGTAGAGATTAAAGATTTTATCCCTTTCTCGATTTTTTTACCCAAAAGACTCATTTCCGTGCGTATATCACTATCTGGATGGCAGGCTGACAATACACGAGCAGCAGCACTCACCCCTGAAGCTAAGGCATAAGTAATCCCCAAACCCGTGAATGGTTCCAAAAACCTTTTAGCATCCCCTGCCAGGATAATTCTTGGATTCTGGTTTCTACAGTGGTGAGGAAACGCCTTAGGAACGACTTTTGGGGCACACACCAACTGATAGTTTTTGAGAGACTCGCCGAGTAATTTGTCTTGGTGAATAAACCCTTGAAGGATTGATTCCGGCTGACGGCAATCGGGGGGGATCCTGTCCATATTAACAACAGCCGAAAAATCGAAATATTCATCCTGGTAGGAGCAAGTGCCCATGTACCCCCAACCGTTAAAGTGTAATGCTAATACGCCGGCAGGCAAATCGGATGTTTTAATGATATATTGGATCCCGACACGTTTGGCCGTATTCCTTTTCTTTAAAGATTCCGGATGGGCAATAGAATTCATCCCATCGGCGCAAATTGCATAATCGGCGCTGCTTTGTCCCGTTGCCGTCTTCACCACGACCTTATTACCTTCGGAAAATAGTTCACGAATATTCTCCCCTTCTGAAATATTGATCCCCCGGGATTCGCAGAGTTCCCAAAGGCGTAAGTCGAACTCCTGCCGGGACAATGAATAAACGATCGCTGGGATATCCCAAGATTGGGAGGCTTGTCCTGTCGAAAGAGCAAGTTGCTTAATCTCACCTTTTGATACCTGCTCTAAAACCGGGGTGGCCTGGATCATATCAAGGAGGAAAAATGCATTTGTATTTAAAAAACCACCACAAACCTTCGGCCTCCCCTTTCTTTTGCCTTCAAAGACATGAACCGGCATTTGGTAACGGTCCAGGAAAAGTGCTGCGGCTAATCCTGCGGGTCCCGCCCCGACGATGGCGATCATGTGATTGTTTGACCTTTTGCCAAACGGGCATCGAGGATATTATTAATATACTTACCGATCATATCACTCTCCAAATTCACTTTGATCCCCGGGCGTGCATTTTTAAGGTTCGTCATGTCACGAGTATGTGGAATGATCCAGACCACCAGCTCTTGACCATTTATCTCCGCTACCGTCAGGCTGATTCCATCGATGGAAATAGAACCTTTTTTCACACATAACGAAGCCACATCCTCCGGACAATCAATCACCAGTTTAAAATCATTTCCCGACTGGCTCCATTCCTGGATGATCCCTACCCCATCCACATGTCCTGTCACAAAGTGACCACCCATCCGGTCTGCAGCGCGTAAGGAGCGTTCGAGATTCACGCAGGCACCCTGATCAAGGTAGCCCAGATTGGTGACCCTGAGTGTTTCATTCAGCACATTAAAAGTCATCACCCCGGCATTTGCAGCCACAGCGGTTAAGCAAACCCCGTTGACAGCGATACTTTCACCGAGTGCTACATCATGAAAGGCGGCGGAAGCCCGGATCGTCAGGTCTGTGGACTCATTACCGGCTAGGAGTGATTGTAAAATGCCTGCTTCTTGGATAATGCCTGTAAACATAATTTTCCTTTAATCTTCCTTCATGTTGGTGGTCTTATTTTCAAGTGTATTTAATCGGTCAAGGGCATCTCGGGCGGCGGCGGTTTCCGCGTTCTTTTTGCTTTTCCCCTCACCACTGCCCCATTCTTTGCCTTCCCAGACCACCTTTGAGATAAAAGACTTATCATGATCCTGGCCGGATTCTGACACAATCATGTAGGAAGGAGTCTCGCCGGATAAAGCTTGGATTCTTTCTTGTAATAATCCTTTAGGGTTACTCTCATCAGCAAATTGCCCTAGTAACGGAAGTTCTTCAGAGAACAGGCTCATGACAAAGAATTCTGCGGCCTGAATCCCTGAGTCGAGATAGATAGCCCCGATGACAGATTCCAAAGCATTTCCTAATGTCGAAACCCGGGTTCTTCCCTCAGGGTTATTCTCCGTAGGTCCCAAAACCAAGTCAATGTGTAACCCGATCTTGGCAGCCAGTTCCCCTAGTTTTTTACGGTTAACGAGCCCTGCACGCATTGTCGTGAGAACCCCCTCGAATTCATCGGGAAACGTGCGATATAGGTAATCCGAGAGGACTAACTGGAGCACCGCATCACCGAGGAACTCCATCCGTTCATTGTCATTAATCTCTTTTTCACGGGCTTTCGTGACACTGGAATGGGTCAGGGCCTCAGTCAAAAGGCTTTGATTACGGAATGTATAACCAAATAACTCGAAGGATATCTGGCTGGAAGATTCATTTGTCATGGAGTATCCTTCCGTGCTTGTTTGCGCCCACTGCGGGGATGATATAGGCTGTGGGCATTTTTGAGTCTTTGCTGGTCCACTGCCGTGTAAATCTGTGTCGTGGTAATATCCGCATGTCCGAGCATTTCCTGGATAACCCTTAGGTCGGCCCCCTCCTCTAATAAATGCGTGGCAAAAGAATGCCTGAGTAAATGCGGGTATATCCTTTTTTCATAACCCGCCTTGCGGGCATGATTTTTCACAATATCACGGACTCCCTGTGCGGAGAGTTTCCCTCCACGGTGATTGATGAAAATCTGGTTCACGCTTGATTTTCCGTTGGTTAGCCGGGGACGCCCACTTGTTAAATACCGGTCCAAGGCTTTCATTGCCTTCGCCCCAATTGGAACAAAACGCGTTTTATTCCCCTTACCCGTTACCCGTGCTGTTCCTGACTCTGTATCCACTGATGATAATTCAAGGTCTTTAAGCTCGCCCAACCTCATTCCACTCGCATAAAAAAGCTCCATCACAGCCTGGTTACGTAATTGTAATGCATCATCCCCTACGGAAGCACTCTCCAAAATGAGGTTCACATCCCCTTGGGAAAGGGTACCGGGCAATTTGCGTTGTGATTTGGGAGTCGGGCTATCTTGGAGGAGTGGTTTGATCCCGGGAAACTCTACTGAGACATGACGGAAGAAGAGGCGTAAATTAATATATAAATTCTGATAAGTGGCCGGAGCAATTTGCTTTTTGCGGGACTCGAGGAATTCACCGAATTTCTCTTCGGTTAATGCCTTCCAATCCATGATCTCCTGTTTCCGGCACCAATGGGCCAGCTGCGCAACTTGCCCGCATTCTAAGGTGACAGTTTTGGGGGAGAGTCCGCGCTCTGTGAGACGGTAAATGCGATATTCCTCAATCACCCGCAAAAGTGAAGGAGGAAGGGGCATTTCCTCCGTAGATCCTACGGTTAGAACATGGTGCTTATGCCTCATGTTAAGTTTGTACGGGTAAGGGAGAACCTGTGATCCTCCTGTAAGCCTCGAGATAAAGTGCCGTGGTCCGCGAGACGACATCTTCCGGTAAGTCAGGTGCTGGAGGATGATGATCCCAACCAGCATAATTCAGGTAATCCCTGATAAATTGTTTATCCATGCCATTCTGGGGTTTACCCGGGACATACTGTGCCCTATTCCAAAAACGTGAAGAATCAGGAGTGAGACATTCATCCATGAGGACAGTCTCGCCATGCTCAAATCCGTACTCGAATTTTGTATCCGCAATGAGGATGGCAGCGTGGTCGAGTGATTTTGAGGCGGCTTCGTAGAGTCCGATACTCGCTGTTTTAAGCTTTGCTGCATTGCCCCAACCGATCGTGTCAGCCATTTGCTCAAAAGTAATATTCTGGTCGTGCCCCTTGTCATTTTTCATGGCCGGGGTAAAAATCGGCTCGGGCAAAACATCCGATTCTTTCAGACCTAAAGGGAGCTCCACTCCGCAAACCATTCCATTTTCCTGATATTCTTTCCAGGCAGAGCCCGCGAGGTAGCCACGAACGACACATTCCACCGGGATCGGGCGGAGTTTTTTGACAAGCATCGAGCGCCCCTCTAGCCAATGGCGGTATTCTTGGAGCCCTTCAGGAAATTCATCATAATTAACCGAACGGAAATGATTCAGGACAATATTATTCAGCTTTCTAAACCAATAAGCTGAAATCTGGGTCAATACACGTCCCTTTTGGGGAATAGGGGTTGGCAAAATACAATCGTATGCGGACAACCTGTCTGTCGCTACAAAAAGGAGGTCTTCCCCCAAATCAAAAACTTCCCTGACCTTTCCACTTTTCAGCTTAGGAATCCCGGGTAATTCAATATCGTACAAAGTCTCTTCAAAACTCATAAAGAATAATTAACACAAAATGTTTTTTTAATTCAAGCACCACCATTTGAAAAGATAGTGAATTTAAGATTAGTGATGCCAATAAGGAGTGTGACTTTGTAAAAAAATACTTGATTATTAATATGGCCGTAGCTTGACCTGCCTCACGATGACTGCTAAATCCTATCCCCATGTCGACGATCTTGGAGACACCGTCTCCTTATTACACACCTACAGCTTTTCATCCCCGTGGAAGGGTTAAAGCTAATGCTAAGTTCTTTTTCCGTGGCGGACTCAAATTTTTTGTTAAGGGAGTGACCTACGGTCCTTTTGCCCCCTACGTCAATGGGGTCTATTTACATTCGCCCGATCTTACACGTAGGGATTTACAAATGATTAAGGAACTCGGGGCCAATGTCCTGCGTTTGTATCATGTGCCCCCACGTTGGTTTCTCGACATGTGTTATGAGTACGACCTCCAAGTACTCATCACGATTCCTTGGGAACAACATGTGAATTTCCTCGATAGCCAGAATAGCCGGAAAATTATCGAGAATAAAATCCGCACAGGCGTTCGTCAAAACGAAGGGCATCCTGCACTTTTTGGTTATATGGTCGGTAATGAGATCCCCCCTTCGACAGTCCGTTGGTACGGACTCAGCCGGGTACAGTCTTTCTTAGAAAATCTCGTGAATATCGCCAAGGAGGAAGACGATAAGACTTTGGTGACTTATGCGAATTTCCCTTCCACAGAATACTTGATCCCGGCAAATATCGATTTTTGCTCATATAATGTTTACCTGGAAAATCCGGCTTCCTTTGAAAAATACCTCGCGCGGCTTCATAATATTTCCGGTGACAAACCCCTGATGCTTGGGGAGTTTGGCCTTGATTCGATCCGCAATACAGAAGAAAAACAGGCCGAGATACTGGGTTGGCATGTGAAAACCGTCGGACAAATGGGTTTGGCAGGAACCATTCTTTTCTCGTGGACGGATGATTGGTACACGGGAAACCATCAAATTACCGATTGGGCTTTTGGACTAGTGGATGCCGAGCGCCGCCCGAAAAAATCCTATTTCAGGATACAAGACTGTTTCCTCGATGAGGCCGATGGGAAAGCGGGCCAGAGGGTACCCCTGAGAGAATACCCCAAAGTCTCCGTGGTCGTATGCTCCTATAACGGGGGGAAAACACTGCAAGCCTGTCTCCAGAGCCTGACGGAAGTCGATTATCCCCATTATGAAATTATCCTCGTCGATGATGGGTCCACGGATGATACCCAGACAATCACCAAAGACTTTCCCCACATGATCAATATCCGCCAGAAAAACATGGGTTTGAGTTATGCCCGTAATGTCGGGTATCAGCATGCCACTGGGGATATCATCGCCTATACTGATTCGGACTGTATGGCCGACCGTGACTGGCTTTATTATCTGGTATCGACCATTACGAGCGGAAACTACGCGGGTGTCGGAGGTCCAAATATCTCTCCTCCCGCACAAAACTGGGTTCAAGCCTGTGTTGCCGCAGCACCAGGTTCCCCCAGCCACGTACTTGTCAGCGATGTGGTGGCGGAGCATATTCCTGGTTGCAATATGGCTTTTTGGAAATGGGCTATCGATGCGATCGGCGGATGGGATATTGAGTACCGCAAAGCGGGTGACGATGTGGATTTTTGTTGGCGTCTCCAACAGGCCGGGTATGAGATATCATTCAGTCCTTCGGCGATTGTCTGGCACCATCGTCGTTTTTCGGTAAAAGCATTTTATAAACAGCAAGCCGGTTACGGGGAAGCTGAAGCACTCCTGAGGTTTAAGCATCTCATTTTTTTCACCCCAAACGGGAATGCCAAATGGCGCGGAATCGTTTATGGGCTTCCTATCGGCCCGAGCATCATTCAAAAACCCATCATTTACCACGGTCTCTTTGGCATGGGCCTTTTCCAATCAATTTATCCTTCGGATGATCCCGCCATCCTTGATTATACAGGTTCACTCGAATGGGTTTTAGCCGCCATCTGTGTGGGGATTATTTCCATTACTTTCCCGGTTTTAATCCCGATCGTGGTCTTGATGTTTTTGACCACCCTCTTTGCTGGACTGATGTATGCCGCACGCACGAAGCTGGAACCCAAATATGACACTTTAGCGAGCCGTTTTCTCGTCTGGGGCTTAGCAGTTTCACAGCCCCTGATCCGAGGCTGGAACCGTCATTACACTTGGATATCCCATAAGACGACTCCCTCCAAAATCCTCACGGGTGAGTCCTCCCATAAACCAAGTAACCAGTTCACACGCGACAATTCTCTGGCGTATTGGAGTGAAGAAGGAATCGAACGCGACCGGGTCATTACAAAAGTGTGTGATTTGCTTGAAGCTGAAAACTGGTCATACTCCCTGGATACCGGCTGGACAGACTGGGACATCCAGATTTACGGGAATTACTGGTGGGATATCAGGCTGCGGACCCAGACTGAAAATCACGGGGGTGATAAACGCCTGACCCGTATCCAGATGGATCCCAAAATGACACCTTTGACGATTGCATTAACCATACTGGTCGGGTTATTGACATTTACCCTTTATTTTTCAATCGAAATCCAGATAATTTACCTTCTCTGCGTTTTGAGTTTGATTGCCGTCTTCCTGATCTTCTGGGCCTACCGGATCAGGAGCCGTATCGGGCAAATCGTCATGGAAGCAGCCATCATCATTGGACTCACCCCGGTGAAAACGGACAAAAAGAAATCATAAAGTCCATGGGGTCTATTTTTACTCCCTTTTTCATTCATGAGGGTGCCTCAGGCGACTCATCATGCGGGAGTTTACTTGCAGACCTCGGCACACGCAGGATTTCACCCGCTCACCTATATAATAGTCCTGTATTAAGTTCACTCTGGCACCGGGTCCACCTAGCCCATAGCCCGTTAAGACAATCCCCCAAAAAAGGATCATGTGAATACAGTCGTTTTGCCCAGTCCATGCTTCCATTGGTCTCAGGTAAAAAAGTCACCGTCACAAGTTTAGGCTGTGGGGATGGATATAAAGATGCCCTATTCCTAAAAACCTGGCAAAAAGCAGCATCTTCAATATCCTATCAACCGGTGGATATCAGTGCCCATCTAGTAAAAAAAGCTTGTGATTCCTGTAGTAAACTATCACGGGTCCAGATCATGCCCGGAGTTTGTGGAAACCTAGCCGATCAGCAGTTTATCCAAGATATCAGCCATCTCCAAAAGGATAAAAGCCTCAAAATCGGTTTTTATTTCGGGATTAACCCAAATTTCCAACAGGTTGATTTTTTTAACCTCTTAAAAAAATCATTCCTCCATTTTGATCATGTGGTTTTCAGCGCAAATCTCGCCCCAGGTGATGATTATGAAAAAGGTGTCCGTAAAATATTTACTCAATATGACAACCCGGAAACACGCGACTGGTTTTTGGAGTTCCTCGGTTCACTCGGGATTAGGGCACAAAAAAAGGCGCTGGAATTCTCAATCCGAAAATTCCTGCGCCCCCTACCCCACTACGCAATTTGCGTAAATTATATTTTCCCTGAAAAAACGGCCCTCTCTCTTTACGGTCAAAGGGTTTCCTTTAAAAAGGGTGAATCACTCGATATCTTTCATTCCTTCCGCCATACATTGCAAACCCTCAAGGGTTTTTCCTTATTGAGCCAGCTCACGATTACCCGTGAACAAGTTTCCCCCGATCAACAAGAGGCCCTCCTGTCAGTACAGAAAAAAAGCGCGTAACCCTTTTGAGGTAAAACGCGCTAGGGGCGGGGGAGACAAAAAGTTATAACGATTTAATGAGAAGGCACGGGTTGCCGCCATAAATCCCGTCCCCGGCAATCTCCCCTCGTACCACAGAGGCGGGCTGGATGACGGCATGAGGCCTGATATGTGTGCCCGGACAAATAAAGGCGCGGGCGGCCACCCAGACACTTTCATCTATGATGATGGGGCCCGTCACGAGATCAAATGTCTCCTTGCGATAGTCGTGGCTGCCCGTACAGAGAAAGGCTTCCTGGGATATACAGACATGGGCCCCGATCCGAACCTCATCAAGGGAGAGAATCGTGGTCCCCTCACCGATCCAAGAGTAATCCCCGATTTTCAACCTCCACGGCATGGTAATATTCACTCGGGGACGAATCACTACTCCCGCACCCACTTGCGCGCCAAAACACCTGAGTAAAAAACGTTTGAAAGAACCGGGATAAGGCAATGCACTTAAGAAAAAGGCTGCTTTTACGAGATACCAGAGGGACTCGGTGAAGAAGCTTTTTCCCCGGGAGTAACTTTTGTTATTAAACTGGTCGAGTCTCATTTTTTAAAGTTTCTCCAGTGCACCGACCATTTGCGAGGCAATTTTTTCCCAAGTGTATTTTTCGCGGACAAGTGTCGCTCCCTTTTGCCCCATTTCATCGAGGTAATACTCAGGCAGACCGAGCAAATTGCGCAACCCCTCCTCAATGGAGGGTTCACTGGCTTCCACGATTTTTCCCGCCCCCACGGCGTCCACTTCAGGGAAATTACAGTTATGGGTGATGAGCACGGGTAATCCCGCTGCCAAAGCCTCCAGTACGGCCATACTGAAACCTTCCGAACGTGAAGGGAGCACAAAAAGCTGGGCATTTTTTAGCAGTGCCGCTTTTTCATTTCCATGGACAAGGCCCAGTAATGTCACCCTTTTCCTGAGGTCACAAGAGTCGATCATCTGGTGCAGAATATCTCCGTATCCATCATCCCCCCCTGCAATGACGAGCTGCCATCCCGGGAAATCACGGTGCAATTTGCTCCAGGCTTTCACTAATAAATCCAAACCCTTTTTCTGATGCAGGCGGGAAAGAAAAACGATCCATTTTTTATTAAAAAGCTCTGGATGTTTAGCCGTTAAATCGAGCGCGGAAACTGGTCCTTCAAAATCCCCGGCCATAATCCCGTTGGGCAGAGTGACCACATTGGCTTGCGGACAATAATGTTTAATCTGGGCGGCCTCAGCTTCTGTCAAAGCCCTCCAGAGCGCGGCATCGCGGAAATTTTGGTTCTCAAAAAGCATCCTCATGACCGATTTTTTATAAACCCCACGTTTCATCGCCCAGGGTTCGAGCATTCCATGGGGATGGATCACCAAAGGTTTATGCAGCTTGCGCGACAGCTGTCCGGCGACGAGATTCGGATATACCCACAGCCCATGGACATGGATGGAATCACACTCCCGGGCAAATTGCTCTGCCTGAATACCGTATGATCGAGAATAATAAAACCGAGGGAGCAAATGGGGTTCAAAGCTATAAAGCCGAGGCACACTCTCCTGATCCCCCAGATCAGCATCCAGCCCCAGCAGGTCTGAACCATGTCCGGAACTCAGGATATGCCCGTGCAAGGGATACAATGCCGTGGCAAAGCCCCCCATCTTCCGGTTCAACGTCTGGGATAGCTGGAGAAGTCTCATTGATTTTTTCGACAAACGTAAATCAAATTAAACCCAAAACGATTCGCCAATATTCCTCCAGCAAAGAATCTCTCGAATGCGAGTGAAAATGTACGGGGAAGGAGTGGAACTAACCGCCCACTCAGGAATCCTAAACCATAAACCTTTTCAATTCGAAAACCATATTCGCCAAGGAGACCCCTCATCTGACGAGTGGAAAGATATTTAGGGCGTGGCTTTTTAAAGAAAAAACTCATGAATTGATGATAAGGATAAAATAATGCTTTGAGGCTATAGGGGTTAAGGTGCGTATTAATGATCATTATACCATCAGGCTTGATTACTTTGGCAAGCCAATCAAGGGCTTTGAGCCTGACCTCATGCTCTACATTTGGGAAAAAACGAAATGACGTGATTAAATCATAACGTTTATTATATTCACACGATTGATCAATGGAAACATCCAAGCAAATCAATTTTGATTTTTTGACTTTTGAAGCGGCGATTTTTAGCATCGCCTCTGAAATATCAATCCCCTCTGAAGATTCCACCAAAGACTCTGTGACTTGAAGAATTCTACCCGTACCACAAGCAAAATCGAGATAACAACTCTTTTTTTCTGAAGTCAGCCCAGAAATAAAATGCATGAGGAAGCCTTTTTCGACCTCCCAATAAAGAGCTGATCCTGATGAAGGTGCATATTCATTTTTTTCATATTTCTCAGCTAATACATCCGTTTGAAAAAGGCTTTTATAATTCTCATTCACGCTCCACCTCCCAATAACGGGCGATAGCCCGGGCCAAAGAGTTCCCCCTAGTACACAAGTATAAGATTGCCATCTTGATATTCTTTCTAAATTCCCTGTCTTTGATGTCGTAACCCATTAAATGCTTCAAATGCTCCATGCCATGAGAAGGTTGTGGAACAATCGTCTTGATTAATAAAGAAAGATGAAAACTGAGATAGTCAGTCAAAACAGGGGCATTCATAGAGGAATACTCCCAATCGCAGAGGATAATTTCACCTTTAACCTTAAATAGATTCCATGCTGTAAAATCCCCATGACAAAGGCATACGTCTAGTTGTGTATCCGTATAATTCTCCACAAAGTGCCTCAATGAAGAGGATAAATGAAGTTCCTTGAGCTCAGTGATCCAATCTAATTGATTAAGAGATACCGTCCTATATCCAACCATCCTCAATCTTGAGGTAATGAGGGAAGGCATTTTATCCCAAGTAAGGCAGTTAAAATTAGAAATGAGTGGTTCATAATCAAAACACAAAAAAGGAAAATCCCCGATAAGATGCACTAGAAATAAACGGGGAGCCCTAAATATCCCTTCATTTTTTAATTGTGCTACGGAAACAATACTATCAGCCTCATTTTGCATCTCCTTTAATGACCCATTTGAAAATCCTATTTTAATAAAATATCGCACTTGCCCTGAGGCATCACATAAATACACATAGACTTTCCCTCGTTTAACTGTAGCTGGGTAAGTGATAAAATAACCATTGGCAGGTAATTTAAGTTTTTCGAGCAATGGTGATACCACTTCATTGATGATCTTTTTAACAGGATAATCACCGTAAGGACTCATGTTTGTTTCCTGCCTAAAAAAACAATCCATACCCAAGGTATGAAGCATCTTTAATCCTGTGCGTAAAAATCTCTTTTTAAAACTCCTTCCCAGAATAAAGTCGTATGGGGATCGATCCTCTAGACGTACAAACGAATCAGGAAGGGTCATGATAGGTTTGCCCCCGATAATAATGGACTGAGTCCCATGAAAAACACTCAAGGAAGATTTTTTCCTCGAATTGATCACCCTCCTTTTGAAAACGAATTGACTAGCTGAATAAAGATTCTTTCCGAAATCCAATGGTGAGAATCTTTTAATAATATCAAGCGAAGCTTTCCCCATTTCAATAAGGCGATTGGAATTCGAAGAGATTTTCCCCATTAATTCGGATAATTGGGTAACAGAACGGGAGTTAAAACGATAACCATTTACATCATCTACGACTAAATCAGCCGCAGCCCCAGTCGCATGCGTGCCAAGTACGGGCAAACCTGAGGCCATAGCCTCATTTACAACGAGTCCCCAAGGTTCATTATGGGCTGGATGAATAAAAACTGATGCTAATCCATAATATGCAGGCAACTCTTCAATCTGCCTGAATCCCGGAAGATAGACCCCTTTAATCCCCCGATCTATGATCATCTTTTTGAGCTCAGGCATGAGTGGACCATCGCCTAAAATCACTAAGTCCCACGGAGAGGAATGATTCTTACGATAAAGCTCAAAAGCCATAATCAGGCCATCAATATTTTTTCTCGGAATAAAACGGCTGGACGCGAGAAAAAACGGCCCATTCGGTATATTTAGTTTTGACCGAAGACTCTCGTCACATTTTCCCTGAAAGCTCTGACTCTCCTTAAAAAAGTAATCATTATCGACAATATCATATTTCTCAAAAATCTGTTGATAAGGCACTCTTAAACTCTCAAGATATCGGCGGTGCTCCGAGCCGCCGCAAAATGCTGCATCGATACTCTTTAAATAAATTTTCTTCAGAAATTCAACAGGGAATAACCTGAACTTATCATCCCCCTTTGTTTCCGTCATGAGTATGATTTGTTTCCGATTCTCCCTGGCCCAGCGGATCATGCACCGTGAATCAGGAAGCCTATACCCACAGACAACTAGAATATCAGGATTAAGAGAGTCTAACTCCTGACTGATTTTCGACGACATTACTCCGGCTGGAATATCCTCGTAAACCAAATCCGGGAAAAGAGTAATCCTCTTAAACCCACAATCACCCGTAATTTTATCCCATAAATAGGTTTTATCGGAACCCGCAATCTCAAGTGCGGTTAATTCATCACCGACACTATTAAAAACTCCGTAGGCCGCCTTGATCCGGGCCAAATGATAAGGGCCAAAACGCGGCCATGAAATCAGGACTTTCATTTGATATCGAGTATCCTTAATGGACTGATTTTCACAAGAAACATATCCTTCAGAGCGATCAAATTACCTGAAATCCGTTCAGGACTGCCTCTTAATAATTTTGAAAGATTTGATATTAAGGCTTTACCGATAAATGAAGTTATACATTCTGATAATAAGAGTTCACCTTTGCAATGAAGATAATAGGGATTAGCGATCTGGGCATATCCAAATTTCTTGCCACCGATTCTTGATTCAGGCGACTTCAGGTGAACCAGCCTACTCCCCAAATAATAGAGTAATTTACCTCTACTTTTAAGATAGTTTGAAAATGGGATTTCAAAAAGCCAAGAATATAGAGGTAGATTCTCATCAAAGGAATATCCCTCAAGCGCAGTTCTCCTCACCATCATATTACACCCATAGAGACATACACAGGGATGAATCGATTCATTATCATTCTCATACTCTAATAACTCTTGAGCAGTATTCCTGTCCATGAATTCGTCTTTTACGAGTAACCCATTAAACCCCACCGTTTCAGGATTCTTATCTAAGAAATTTATTCCTTTAAATATATAGTCGACTGCTATCTCCACGTCATCATCAAGAAAAAGCACATACTCCGTTTTAGCGTCTAAATGTTGTAGTGCCTGATTCAGCTGTTTTGTAAGACCCGGCTCAGAATAAACTACCGTTATTCCCTCAGCGACGCTCAGAGGCAGGTCTGCCGGAGAAGTCACCGAGAGGATCACCTGACTGGGGACAAACGATTGGCGGGCTAGGCTCGTCAATGTATCAGCGAGCACTGCCGGGCGACCTTTAGACGCAATGATAACGGTTAGGGACATGGGGGTGGGTAGGATATTAAAGATTAAAGATGGGATCGAGTTAAAAGTTCAAAGGAGTAAGTTAAAAAAAAATGTTTGCAGATAACCCTTTGTCGGCTGCGTGATGGTGATGAGATTTGCTTCTGTGTAAATGGTTTCCAGAGGATTTCCTCCCCAAGAAACGAAATAGGGTATGCGTGTGTAGTCTAATGTACGAGGAATAAATCCAGAATCCCAGCAAAACGGCGGTGCGGGATCACACGCCCCCCAGATGGAACATGCCCGCCCTCGCTCCCGGTCGAGCGAGAATCTCGACCCTCCATTTTATGCGTTCCGATCCTCAACCTAGCACCTAGTACTTAGAACTGTTTTTCCCCTATTCCCCGCAATCCACGGTTTTCACAGAAGTATAATCGAGTAACTTTTTGTCGGCCGTCAGCAAAACCAATCCATGATGGAGAGCTGTTGCGACTAGAATCCTATCTGCTGGGTCTTTGTGGATAGGTTCGGCCAAAGAGTAGGCCGCAGCGGCGATGTCGGATGAGAGTGGTATTTGTGTCAAATTTAGCTGTGCGACAGATGCTTTGATCCATTCGGGGGCTTTCATGGGAAGGAGAATTTTGCCCGCCCAAGACAATTGCGCGACCTCCAGCGAAGAAATCGCGGATACATAAAGTGAATTAGTCTCATCAAGTAGCAGTCCGGTCGTATGTGCGCCGAGTTTATCCGGACGAGATGCCGCCCAAAGCCAAACATGTGTATCCAGGAGGTAATTCAAGAAAGACTTTCCCAATCTGAAACGGAACTTTCATATTCAATGCCATCAGGAATCTGGGCACCATCCGTTAATCCTCCGAGGATCACTTTTTTTTCATTTTCCGCATAGGCGTGGATGGTTACTAGGGGTTTTCCCCGCAAAGTGACGACCAAGGGATGCCCGCTCTGATTCACCTTTTTGAGACTCTCGATACATTTTGCCTTGAATTCAGAGATTAATATCTTTTCCATAAATAAAAATGTAACCTAGTCACATGACTAAGTCAAATAACATCCCCGGCCACAAAACTCAAAACGATTGATGTGTGATTTTTAGGTTTGATACCACCTACTTTGACACGCTAGTTGTTGAATTTACCGGGCTTTTGACTGGAGAGGACTTATCTCTTTTTGCTAAATGCTGTGAAGACCGAGCCCTCGTTGCCTTGGGCAGGACAGAGTAATTTGCCCGACACGTTTGTCCACACACGGTCGAGCGAGAATCTTGACCCTCCATTTTTTTTTTAACTGAGCACTTAGTTCTTAGAACTGTTTTTCCCCTTTATTCCATCTACCCCGGACAATCAGAAGATTGTCCCTCCGGTTGAGGAATCTGTGTTAATCAGTGAAATCTGTGGATGAAAATCCTAAAAAGACGGCAAGTGAGGGCTCGCTGCCGATGTCTGCCGTATCCGTGAAACTCTGACCTGTGGCAAGTGAGGGCTCGCTCGCCCTACACATTTGTCCGCACACGGTCGAGCGAGAATCTTGACCCTCCATTTTTTTAACTCAGTACCCAGCACTTAGAACTGTTTTTTCTGCCTCCTCGTTTTGCGAGGCTCACTCCTGTGTGGCTTTATTCGGGGTCGGGGGATTCATTGTCCGTTTGGGATAACTGATATTCCTCACATGGGAAACAGGCCCTGTAGGTTGCGGGACTTCTTGATCTTCATTTGCAGGTGCGAATGGAGGAAAAGAGGGAGCAAATCCTGCATCTGGATTCTCGAGTGAAGTTATTTTTGAACGGTCGCCCTGTGGGAACCATTTCGCCCCAGGTGCCCTATAGATGATGATAACAAGAAGCACTGGCAAATATCCCATAAACGCATTGGCACCGTCAATCGCGACAGTTCCTCCTCGTGCGAGACCTGGCATAGCCGCTAAAAAACATGCATAAAGGGTTTGAACATTGATGGAGAAATACCTTCTTGTCACCCAATTATAAAGTAAGGCCAATCCTACCCCCTGAATAAATGCGCAAATGACCCCACCCACAAAACCAAAATTCTCATAATTTTGTCCTAAAAATGTGGGGGAAAAACCCAATGTCCCACTCTCGCGGTTAATATTTTCACTCAGTCGATTCGAGTCCGCCAAAAAAATACCTTTAAGATGTATCCCTACCGTAAGGGGCTTTTTAATCCCTAAATATTGTTCAACAAAACTCCTCGGCCACCAATGCCAGAGGACAGCAGCATAACTTTTCCCCCACAGATAACCCTCTTCATCATTAAAATATTTCATATTCATGGCCATTCCTTCGACCCCATTAAAATCTTCAGAAGCTGATAACCTCTCTGTGTAGTAGCGATATATATTGGAAAAGTTAAGTTCATTCCCCTTATTTTCCTCGTCATAAGCCACGCGCATGGCACCGGCAAGATTAAAAAGAAAAAGTCCAAATAAAAACGAAAGAATTAATACTGATTGAAGCTTTTTTGATGTAGGATTAAAGCGGAGAAGGAGAATACCAAACGCCACCAAAGGAGCAACTAATTGGAATCTCCCCTGTGTAGAAAAACTTGTGTATAAATAAATCGCAAAGGCGATCAAAAGAATAAAATATGTCGGATTAAAAATGGATGACCTGAACTTATAGGGAATCCGTCCGACAATATAGACAGTAATCAGCGTTAAAATACCTGATTTTGTAAAAATCAACATATAAACATAAGCAGATGTATTCCCATACCCATTCATCTGCAACTTTTGGGTACTCCATTGACCTAAAGAAAGAAATATCACGGTAAAAAGTATAAGTCCGAAAGGCCCAAGGCGTGCCATTCCTTCCCCATGTTCTTTCGACCACTTAAGTGAGATACCTGGAGAATTTACTTTTGGATGGGCAAAAAACTGATAACCGCATAACATAGCGATCATTGAGCAAATCACATAATAAGCAATCTTCTGGAAAGTAGCTAAAGGATCCACTTCCCCCGTTAAATTCTGAAAAAGTCCCCAAGACTCAGGACTACTCAGGAAAACCAATCGGAATCCCATAAAAAGGGCTAAGAGGGCAAAAGGAATATGAATCGGATTGTCAAAAATAATTCTACGGTAACGGATAAAATCAACTAATGCCGGGCTCAATGAGAGGGCAATAATCCAATAACCATACACTTCAATTTCTAATATATTATCCATTAACTATCTCAGGCTATCATTAACATATATCTTCTGAATATTACCACCTGTACAAATTGATCTACCAACAGGAATTAATCCATACTCTTCTAGTAATTCATCAAAGGGAATGATTTGTTTTTCATCAAATGTATGAATCTCCACTAGAAAAATGCGTGTTCTTTTTAATATCTCTCCATAGGTCTGGATAAAATCAAACTCACTTCCCTCAATATCACATTTACAGACATCAATCGTTTGTGTTCCCAGTATCTTATCCAAATCAACATAATCAACTGATTTTCCTTTAGCATTGAGATTAATGGTCGTTTGTAATAAATTTGAGGGATTGACCATTAGACGTACCGATCCTGCCCTTTGTCCAACAGCATTAGAAAATATCTGTAACTTGCTTGATTTTATATGATTTGCTATGTTCTTTTTCAGTCTGGAAATTAAATCTGAATTAGCCTCAAAAAGATAAATGTGCTCAGGAGAACATCTGAATAATTCTTTTTGCAGATAGGAAATAAAAATCGTAAAGTGCCCGAGATGTGCCCCCAAATCAACGACAGTCCGAGCAGGGCGTTTCAAAATCACTGACAATTGCCAATAAAATGGTGAACAAAATACATCCTGAAAGCTGGCAAGCTGGTATTTTGAGTCTAGGGGAATCACACCATAGTCTGCGAGCCTGATCCCACAAGTAATCCAGCGTGCCAGACGCCGATATAGAAAATATGAAAGTTTTTTCATAAACTCATTTTTTAACAGCTATGGTGATAGTATCAAAAGACTTTTCGACTGGAAACCCAATTCTCCCGACAATATTAAAAAATAAGTTTAAAACTTTTGGTTGCCACTTTGCTGAACGCCCTGGAATTGACCTTTTAAAATGGGTATTTTCAAGTGACTCGAATTTCGATAACTGGATAGTTAGATCGGCATGTTTACATAAAGCCTTCATCCCCTCTGGATAAATCCTCCAACAATCAATTGGTGCTTGATGGTATGGCCAACTTACTGGATTAATTGTAACCACAAACCCCGACTTTTTTGTAACCCTCGCTAATTCGGGTAGCCAATTCCAAATCTCTGAAACATGCTCAATCACCTGAGCTGAAAAAACCATATCATAATGATTATCGGGGATATCAAAATGATAAAAATCACTTTTTGAATAAGTTAAATTTTTCGATTCATATATATCTAGTGTATCCCAAATGATATTATCGATCTTTACAAGAGACCTGTATGAAGATGGAAAACCATCAGGGCCAATTTCTAATATTTTCATACCCTCAGTGATCATTGGCATTACATATTTACAAAACAAGAGTCCACTATTTTCATGCATATTATATATCCTCCAAGTATTGTTTATCCTTAAAAAAAGTAATAGGAATAATGACTGCCAAAGACATTAATAACCCGTACATCTGAAAAGGAAAATCAATCATTGCATAAATACAAAACCCTAAAAATGAAACCATACCCGCACGCACAAACATCTTCTGCAAACGATCATGTGACAAGGCAACGAGAGTATACTGTTTAAAGGTGATTAATGTCAAAAACAGCAAACAGAGACTGAGTCCTATAACACCTGTCTCTACTAAAAACTGGAGGTAATCATTATGCACATACTCCACCTTTAAATAAATCTCTGGACTCTTGAAAAATGGATAAACGATGGAGAAACTACCTAATCCCCAGCCCATAACGGGGTAAACAAAAAACATTTTTAATGAATCCTGGTATTGTAACCATCGCCAATCGTTTACTAACCTTTGGCTTGAGTCACCAAATAATGAATGACTAACCCGGGCTGACATATCTCCTCCAAATAATATAAAGCAGAATAAAAATACCACAGATACACTTGTCAAAAATATCCAATTAATCCCAGACAAATATTTTCTCGTGATAAAAAACATCAAACATAATTCGAAAAATAGTATTAATAACCCCCCACGGCTAGCCGACAAGAATACACCTCCTGATAAAACTAAACCAATAATTACGGTAAGATATTTCACATCATTTCTGCGATCATCATGCAGCTGATACCGCTCCTGTATCCATACCCATAATACCCATATAAAAGGAAAAATGATATTAATATAGGCTGAAAAATGATTCCTGTTCACAAAAGGGCCGACAAACGTAACAGGAGTAATCGCATCCCCCCTCCAGCTCAACGGGCGGAACCAGAGTAACTCCTCGGTTCCTGAAATCTTTTGTAGTATAGCGATAAAAACAAGTAATAAAGCGTTCACGATTATGGCCATCAGGAATATTTTTTTATGTTTCGCACTGAAATCTGCACAAAAAACTGAAAGTGCCAATAACATGACAAAGAAATACCTGAAAAACTCATGATATACCTGATTTGACCTGAGATGTGATGGCAGAAAAGAATGGGCTTTTTCAAGCATTGGTGTGCCATTAACTCCAAAAATATCTAATTCTGATGAAACAACGAGATAACTTGAAAAATAAAATAATAAAATCAAGCCCACAACTTTGATTATTCCCAGCCTATATAAATTCTTGTTTCTGCTCTTGTCCACAACTACTAATATGAATAAGCATATTACTAAACAACACGCTATTTCAATAGACCATGATTCTACCGTTCCAAATGCCCAGGGAAGAAAAATAGTTAAGAGAATCAAAACAAAAAGCCTGAGGGAAGATAAAAAAACACTCATACGTGAATTTGTTCTGAAAGAAGGTTAATGACAGACTTACAAAAATGGTCTGGATGAAAAAGAAGGGCTCTTTTTGTAGCAAGGGATGAAATAGAGGAATAATCCTTTGATTCTAACATGAGCGCCTCATGTAGTTTTAGGGTAAGCTCTTGTACATTATTCTGGGAAACCACCCAGCCCGCATCATCAATGCATTCAATAATCGCCTCTTGATCTGATCCGATGACGGGCAACCCTTGGGAAAATGCTTCTCCAATCACCAAGGGGCATCCTTCCAGATGCCCATAGGGTACTAAAACCAGAAAACGAGAAGAAGAATATAACTGCATCAGCTCTTGACCATATAGCCCGGTAATGAGATTCACTTTATGCTCCATTTTTTTATCTATGATCAGGCTCCTGATTTTTGACTCTTCTTCACCTTTCCCGCAGATTGTCGCTTGAAAGTCGACCCCATCAAAATGTAAATGTCCTAATGCCTCTATAAATTGATAGATACCCTTGTACCGGTAAAGTCTTCCTATAAAAAGAAAATCGTTTTTTTTAGTTTGTGAGGTTATTGGACTATTATCCTTGAAGAAAAACTCAGGGATCGGATTAAAGCAAACATGTGCATCATGGATATTCACAACTTTCTTAACAGCATGACTCACGCAAAGGTGGTAGGCCCGACGCGAAAAAAACACCCTCAGAAAATTGAGACTTCTTATCAACTTTCCACCCACAATTCTCACTACAGGAACAGCCATCTGATGGATGATCAGCGGTTTTTTTCTAGCAAAAAAGCATCCTGCTTCAGCCCTTAAACTCGATCCCCCATTGATTATTACCGAATCTGCCCGTAAAGATTCTATAAAAATCCGGAGTAATGAGGGCTTACGGATAATCGTGACCCCTTGGAGTTCTGGTGGGGTAGATAAGGCACCAGCTTCCGACATCGTGAGAACAATGGGAGTATGACCATTTTTTTTAAGGAATGATGCCAATATTAAGGAAGCATTCTCCATTCCGCCCATGGAAGGGAAAAAAAAGTGGCTATATATTAGGAATTTCATTAAGAAAAATATCTGGAATTTTTGATGGGTTCATTTTTTTTCTTGGAGGGCAGACGGATCGCCCCCTGTGGGCAGGACAGAGCAATTTGCTCGGACAATATTTCTGAAACTCTGACCTGCGGCAAGCAGGGCCGCTCGCCCTATACGTTTTGATTTACCACGCTATTTTAATATCATATTTGGTAATCATGGGGTCTGGTGTCACAATCGTCATTGTATTCTCAATGGCTGTAGCAATAATCATCCGGTCACAGGGGTCTTTATGAAACGGAGGAAGTGTCGCTGCCCTACTAGCAATAGCGAGACTGATCGGCAAGGTGTCTATCCCATAAAACTCAGAAATACCCTCTATCCACTCAGTCGGCGGAACGGGTAAATCCAGTTTTCCGATAGAATGTTTCCGGGCAATTTCAAATGCTGAAATAGAGGAGATAAACAAAGACTCCTGACAGGTTTCTATTAGCTGTTTGGCCTTTTGCGAAAGGGATTCCTGATCCAGCCCTAGCCAGAGGAAAGTGCAGGTATCGAGTAAAAACATTCAACGAAACTCCTCCGGCCAATCATCTTCATCCAATCCTTTTACTGGATCATAAAGAATTTTTCCTTGTGAGAGGGTTGGATGCTTTTTGAGGATATGTGCCCCCCTTTTTATAA
The DNA here is from genome assembly GCA_034440155.1 of Verrucomicrobiota bacterium. Lineage (NCBI taxonomy): Bacteria > Pseudomonadati > Verrucomicrobiota > Verrucomicrobiota bacterium. The sequence continues at coordinate 34,240 of JAWXBN010000045.1, forward strand.
TAGGTTTGAGATCGGCAATCGCTTTCCCATTACGGCAAATTCGGACAGTCTCCCCTTTTTCATCCACTTCATTCAGCAATGAAGAGAGGTGGGTCTTTGCTTCATAAATATTTACTAATTTCATAAAAATATTTTACCACTTAGTCTAGTCTGGTCAAGTTAATAGAATGGTCGATTTTTTAATGGCTAACTGAGCCGTCATTACTCTGGGCAGGAGAGAGCAATTTGCGCGGGCAATATTTCTGAAACTCTGACCTGTGGCAAGCAGGGCCGCTCGCCCTACACATGATAGCATTCGTTTTTTGTAGGGCGACGGAGCCCTTGTTGCCGATGTATGCCGTATCCGTGAAACTCTGACCTGCGGCAAGCAGGGCCGCTCGCCCTACACATTTGTCCGCAAACGGTCGAGCGAGAATCTCGGACCCTCCATTTGTCGCGTTCCTACTCTCAACTTAGTTCCTCGCACTTAGAACTTTTTTTCCACAACCTCCTGCCATCGGGCTGAAACCGATTGAATGGAGAAATCTTTTAACCTCAAGGCAGCGGCCTTTGCAAAATCTTCTCTATTTGAAACAGACATATCCTGCGCAATTTGCCTGATAAGAGCCGCAATTTGCTCCGGACTGTAGGGCTCACAAATCTTTCCCAAGACATCATCATTCACGACCTCACCCGCATTAGTGGTTGTTAAAACCCTGCATCCTGCGGCAATAGCCTCGAGCTGAACCATCCCAAAACCTTCCGCAATAGACGGGAGGACTAAAATGTCATTCCCCGCAAGAAGCCCGGGAATTTGGTCTTTTGAAATTACCCCGAGATAACGGTATTTTCTTTTTAACTCCTCTAACCGGGAGGGTTTGAGATTTGAAGGCCCCGCGATAGTCAGATCAAAGTCAAAGCCCGTCGCGCTTAAGGAATCAAGGGCTTGATCCAGATAATGAATGCCTTTACGCAGACAGACAGTACCTAAGAAGATTAATTTAACTTTATCCCCCCGCTTATTGTGATTTGATCTGAAATCACTTTTAATATCATAGGCCAAGGGCACAATAGAGATTTTATTTTGATCCACCCCAGAAAGGGTTAAACATTTTTTACTAAAGGGAGAATTCACCACGATCGTATCGGCTAATTGCTGTTCAACGCCATGTCGCCCGTTGCCGATCTCTAATACCCCAGCCGCAGGCTCTTCCCATTCGGGATATTTTTCCCGTTCACGCTGGACAATCCTATCCTCCTCTATCCCTCCGTCGATTTGATTCAGGATTAATTTTGCTTTGCCATTAAATTCCTGAAAGATTTCTGCTGCCGTGGTAGAAAATGAAACAATCACATCCGGGGCAAATCGCCTAAGCTCAGGCAGACACAAAAGAGCAAATTGTTTCCCATACTGATGGAATACCGCCTCCATCTCATCAGCAGAGGTGGCATTTTTGCGAGCGTATGAATATTGCCAGGAAAGGAGTGGTGTATGATGAACCCGGCACGCGGGCAAGTCAGGGTGATATCGGCGCGCAATTTGCGTGGAAATAGGAGCCAAAAATCTCCCGACCCCTTTCCGGTAAATATCCGTAAAGACTCGGACATCATGCCCTGACTCAAGGAGCATCCGAGGGATCGAATAATATTCCCTTGCCCCCAAATGAATGATCGCGATTTTTTTCATGTTAATTTTTTAGAGGGTCAGGCTTCTGCATGACCTGCCCTCCTATTCCATCCACCCCGGACAATCAGAAGATTGTCCCTCCAGTCGAAGAATCTGTGTTAATCAATGAAATCTGTGGATGAAAATCCTGTAAAGACGGCAA
>JAWXBN010000046.1 GCA_034440155.1 Verrucomicrobiota bacterium
CCTTTGCCCGTATGGTAGCCATAATGCGGGCAATGGTTTCTTCGGCTGTTCCTATATTCTCGATCAAGACGGCATCCTCCGCCATTTTAAGCGGAGCGGTTTTGCGGGTGCTATCCATTTGGTCGCGTTGCGCTATCGAATCCGTCATTCCTTGCGCCGCCCGCCGGGCCGCCCGGATTTCCTCGGGTACATCGACATAAAATTTAAAATCTGCCCCGGGGAAAACAACGGTACCAATGTCCCGGCCTTCCGCCACGAGGGAACCTAACTTGCGCAAATCGCGCTGGACATTGACCGCCTCAGTCCGCACCCCGGGCACCCGGGCTAGATAGGAGACAGAGGCATTTACTTCCGCGGTCCGTAACCACGCGTCGTCCAAGGCTTGTCCATTCACCTGTAGGGAGACACTTTTGCCGTCAGTGTGAGTCGTCAGTGTGATGGGGCGGATCCATCCCTCTACTACCTCCTCCGATTGATAATCGATTTTGTCCTGGAGCGCTTTCCAAGTGAAGGCCCGGTACATCGCCCCGGTATCGACGTAGAGGCATCCCAGTTCGCGGGCGACCCCGCGGGAAACCGTGCTTTTACCCGAGGCGGAAGGTCCATCAATGGCGATAATCATCGGCTCGGACATGGCAGGTTATTTGAATGTAACAAGTTTAGGAATATCGGCGGCGAAGCCCGGATAAGAAGTGTCGATACAATCCACATTTTCGATAATCATCTCCCCCTCGGCAAAAAGCCCGGCAATCGCCATCGCCATGGCGATACGGTGATCGCCAAAGCTATTCACCCGCGCCCCGTGGAGGGGACGCCCGCCACGCACAGCCAGTCCATCATCGAAGTCTTCGACATCGGCACCGATGGCGCGCAGATTGTCCGCAATGGCCTTGATCCGGTCGGTTTCCTTGACGCGCAACTCGCGCGCATCACGGATGACCATGACCCCGCTGTGGGCGATGGCTCCGGCGACAGCCAAGATCGGGAGCTCATCAATGACATTAGGGATTTCCGAGCCTTCGACAGTAGTGCCCCTGAGCTCGGCACCGGTTATCTCGATCGTGCCATAGGGTTCGAACTCATCTTCATAAACGCGCTCATGGATCGTCGCGCCCATACGGACAAGGACATTTAATATCCCGGTGCGTGTGGGATTTAGTCCCACGTCGATGATTTTAAGTTTCATACCCGGGAAAGCCGCGGTGGCCACGAGCCAGAAAGCTGCGGAGGAGATATCCCCGGGAACCTTGATATTTTTCGTCTTCGGCAAGTATCCCCCCTTCACCGACGCGGTCAGTCCATCCACGAGCAGGGGCAGCTCCAGATATTTAAACATCCGCTCCGTGTGGTCACGGGATTGCATGGGCTCGGTCACGCTGGTGGTGCCTTTGGTAAAAAGACCGGCAAGCAAGAGACAGGATTTAACTTGGGCACTGGCGACTTTTGATTGGTAATCGATGGCCTTCAGCTCCGTCCCGAGAATGGTCAAAGGCGCACAATTATTCCCGGCGTCACTCGTGATTTTAGCGCCCATCAGGGCCAAAGGATCCATGACACGCCTCATCGGGCGACTGCAAAGGGACGCATCCCCGGTCATTTGTGATTTGAATCCATTTTGCGCGGCCAAGATACCGGCCAACAAACGGATGGCTGTACCGGAGTTCCCACAATCAATGGTTCTTTTCGGTTGCATCAGGCGGCCACCACAACCTTCGATCAAAACGGTCGTCGAGTCCGGCCTTTGGTAAGTAATGCCCAGGGCGGCCATGGCCTTGAGGGTATTAAGACAATCCTCACTGGGCAAATAACCCGTAATCCCAGCGGATCCGCCCTCTGATAAACCTAATAAAATAGCTGAACGGTGGGAGATACTTTTGTCCCCAGGGACTTTGAGTTCACCCTCGATCCGTTTTGCCCGACGTGTTTTTAATATCTTGCTCATGGAGAAGCTGAAATCTTTGGCGAAAAGCGGGCGTGAACGCAAGAGAAGAAAACGGGCGTTATTCGTGACCCTTACCCGGGCGCAATTTGCTCCGGGTCACTCGGGCCTGCTCGAGATAAGTTTGAAGGGCGTCTTTATCCTCATTTTCGAGCCATCGGGACACTTTTTGAATTTCCTTTTCCATCCCTTCGAGGGAATCAAGGACAGCCCGGCGGTTCCCGAGTAAAATCTCGGCCCACATGGCTGAGGGCCCTTCAGCGACCCGGGTGGAATCTCGGAATCCGCCCCCGGAATACTTTAGCCCCTCCTCACCCGCAGTCGTGGCGGCATGAACCAGGCAGGCGGCGGTTAAATGCGGTAAGTGGCTGACTTGCCCCACGATCTGGTCATGTTTCTCGGGGGAAAGTTCTAAAAGACGCATCCCGAGTAATTTCCAAAAGTCACGCACTGTGTCCAGTGCCGCAGGATCGGTCGTCTGGTCCGGGGTGACGATACAAACGGCACTTTCGAGTAAGTCCGCACGGGAATGGGCAAACCCCGACTGTTCACTGCCCGCCATCGGATGGCTCCCGACAAAATGGGCGGCACCGTCGAGGATTTCGGGCATTTCCAGGCAAACGGGTTCTTTCACACTACCGACATCGGTCACCACTGCAAAAGGGGATAAGGCCGGTTTTGCCTTAGCCAGGACTCCTCCCATCGAACCAATCGTCATGGCCAGAATCACCACCTCGGCATCTTCGACAGCCAAGGTGAGGTCGGTCGTCGCAGTCAGGCCCAGTCCGGCGGAGTCCACCTCGTCGACCGTCTCTTGGCGGCGTGCCCAAAGGAAAACCTCCCCGCAAATTGCTTTTTGTGCGGTTAAAGCCCGGGCGATCGATCCCCCTAAAAGTCCCGCTCCCAATATGGCCACTTTCGAAAATTTCATTGGAGGAATAGTGAATGGAAAGCAACCCCGAAAAGCAAGCTCTATAGTCCGCTTCACTATAGGCCCATCAATCAGGCGTGAGGGGATAAAGTCTTAGTTATTCGGGGCGTAGAGATGAATCGTCAGTGTCGTCGGGGGAGTGGACATCCTTCACGGCTACGGGTGAGATATGCTCAGCATATAAGGGTCGGAAACCCGGCAGGACACAAATAGTTACCAAGAGACAATAGGCCAAAACCTGCTAAACAACAAATCCACTCACCCCGCCCCCCGGACAGGCTACTTCATGCTTGGCAGAATAATTCCTTTCATGATTATTTTCTGCATCATGATAAAAATCACCAATGTCGGAAGACTCATTATGACCAAGGCCGCCATCTGCAAGTGTGCCTCACCCCTCTGCATCGCATCCATCGAGTATTGGAATATCCAGACAGCCAAGGTCCATTTCCTTTCATCAGGACAGACAATAAAAGCCCACATGTATTCACTATAAGCAATCACGATCGACCCCATCATCTGGAGGGCGATGATTGGTTTACACATCGGAAATGTCACCGTCCAATAGATCTGCCATTCATTCGCCCCATCGAGTTCGGCGGCCTCATATAACTCACGAGGTAACCCGTCGAAAAATCCTTTCATCAGGAAAATACCAAAACCATTCGCGAGCCCCGGAAGGATCAAGGCCCAGTACGTATTCAATAGCCCTAAGTCACGGGTGAGGATAAATCCTGGAATCTGCATGACCTCACCCGGAAAGGCCATCGGGATCAAAAGGAGGATCAGGATCCCTTGTTTGAATTTGATTTTATAGCGCGACAAAGCGTAGGCAGCCAGCGGATTAACCGTTAATCCTGCAATCAAGAATGCCCCGACAAGGATCAAGGTATTCCACAAGGCATTACCCTGGATCCCGATGAATTTGAATACCTGTACAAAATTATTTGTCAGGAAAAACCAAATGAGTTCCCCCTTACGTTGCAGGAAGTCCATCCGGTCAAAAGCCGTTTGTGGGAGGATAAACGTATCAAAGGATTCATATTTTTGCCCGTAAACCCGGTTAAGCTCCTCGACTGTCCCATATTTCTTTTTTAAATAATCACGATACCCTTTGTCTGGGCGTTCGGGCATCCACTGGGAAACAGGGACTCTCTCCACGATGTATTCAGACCAATCAATCCGGAGTAAACGTGGCGGGGGCATCACCTCTGTGAGGAAAATCTGGTCAAGGGAACGGAACTGGGTATTAAGCTTTTTATTCAGAATGTCCAGAGAGCCCTTGTGTTTATTCAAGAGCCACTGCCGAAAATCAGCATGCGGCATATTACCGGTGAGCCTGATATCTGCCAACCGGAAAGTCGTTTTCATGAACTCTCCCCAATCCGCTTTACCGACAGGATGAGCAGGAGGATTCTCCGGAAAAATAATTTCCCCAAAATGCTTATGATTTGTGCCCCAAGCTTTATTGAGTTTCTCTAGGGTAATATACTTGCCCTTAAGGAAAGCCAGATAGGCCCTATCTTGCGTAGCCGGACCAAATGTCTCAACTACAAGAATGACCTGGTCGGCGGGTAAAGTCCTCAGAAACTCTTCGTAATCGCGCACACGAGGTGTTAAGATGAATTTCGAAGTGCGTCCAAACTCAACAGACCCGTCAATGAGCGGCATCCGGTAAAATTCCGTCGCCACGGTGCGGGCATAAATAGAATTCATCAAAGCCACAGCCCCCGTATTTTGTTCCTTGGACGACAAAGTTTGTGCCAACACAGGATTTTGCTCCTTCCAGAGGCTCAAATAACGTTGCCGTAGAAAATTCTGGAATTTGATTTTATTAATCGAAGAGTAGGCAACCGATACCGGCAGGCCTTTGTCACCAAGTGGCTCCTTGCAAATCTGATCCCAATACGATTCCCAATCCTTCCATGCGATTTCCAGCTTTGCTGGATCCCAACGATCATAATCCAGAGGACCGAAAGCCTTTTTTAAGGGATCTCTAATTTTATTAAAATCCGCCATGGTGTCGGCTTTTTGAATCCGGTACAGGTTATTAATATATGTGTAGCTCCCGACACCGGAGAAATATTTCAAGAAAAGGTATTTGCAGAAAAGCTCATCCTGATTAAAAATAAACCTCGGATAAAGACTATAACGGGCTGAATCATATTGATTGGTCACCGAGGTGCTCAATGACATCAGGAAAGGAATGACCATGGTAATCCCGCCTAAGAGCAGGATGACGTAAAAAAGGGAAATGACCAAAAGACCCTTGCCCTTTTTCCGGCCCACATGTGAAATTAGACCCATAGCCTTATTCCTCCGCTCTCTGGAATTCCACCCTGGAAAGAATCCTCATTTGTAAGACAGTAAAACTAATCAGTAATGCCGCCAGCACCCAAGCCGTCGCTGTGGCCGCACCAAATTTCAAGAAAATGAAGGAGTCCCTCCAGATGGCAAATGAAAGCACTGTCGTCTCATCACCCGGGCCCCCGCCCGTCATCAGGAAAATATTGCCCATCGTTTTAAAAAGACCGATGAAAGTGCCGATGAAATTAATCAAAATCAAAGGAATCAGGGTAGGCACCGTTATTTTGAAAAGTTTATCCCAGAAACCGGCCCCATCAATTTCCGCCGCCTCGTACAAATCATCCGGCACATTCTTGAGTGCAGCCAGATAAATGAGCGAGCCGCCCCCGATAGCCGCCCAGACGGCAGGCGCGGTCACCCATACTAATGCCATATTTGGGTCATTCAAAAACTGGAGCGGTTTATCCAATATGCCCATCTGCATCAATACCGCATTAAAATAACCCTCCTCCGTAGGGTAATACATCATCAACCAGATGAAGGTAATGACGATGCCGGAGGAAATCCCCGGTAAAAGATAAATCATCCTCAAAGTGACTTTAAAGTGGGGAATCTCATTAAGCATGATCGCCAGTGCGATCGGGGTAATGAAGCCCAAGACAAGGTTGACCACGACAAATTTTACTGTGATCCACAGGTATTTGTAGAATTTCGGATCACTCATCACTGTAATAAAATTATCCAGTCCGATAAACGGTTTATCAGCGAGTATTTTATAGTCTTGGAAAGCCATCAATGTACCCTGCGCCAGAGGGTAATAGGTCCACATCAGCACCAGCGCGATAGCCGGGACCAAAAAAAACCATGGTAATATACGGGTAATTATCCCGACTTCTTGCACCCTCGTGTCAAAACCCGTATTCGCGCCCTTCCTAAAATAGGCATCCTTCATCCCATCCCACATTTTTTTAAACATCCACAAAAACAAAATGACAAATAGTCCGAAAATGGAATAAGCATAGGGCCGGATCTGCTTCATTTCCTGCTCATTACGGTCCCGGAGAACCTTATTATTGGCCGTTTTCTGGGCTTGGATCATGGCTGACTCATAATCAAAATCCCTATCCGCAATGATCCTGCTGATAATTTCCTGCCCGATTAATTGTGTGCTGACCGGTTCCCATTTGCCGATATAGGGTTCGGTCTGAGCATTTTGTTTGATTTCCTTGAGGCTGGCTTTCCAGTGGGGAGAAATATCACGGATATCAGCTTCCATCCCAAATTTCGTCAATAAATCCGGATCGGCAAAAGTCAAATTCTCCTTTTGTTTCTGGATTTGTAATTGTGTCCTCATCAAATTGTCACCGGTTATGGAACTGATCAATTTGAAGGCGGCTTTCTGTTTGGGCTTGGATGCTTTGGCCAGGGTAGAGTTCAGGCACCACCAATAGTTCGGCTGGATATTCGCCGTCACCATCTTCCCGTCTGGTGAAGGAATCGCCATGAGTCCCACTTGCGAGGGAGAAAGGGTGTGGATCAACTCTGCTACCTCTTCGGCAAACCCGATATAAAAAACAATTTCTCCCTTCAAGAACATGTTTGCGACCATGGCATTCCCGTCCCCGATGAGACCTCGGGATACCCCTTCAAAAACTTCACCAGGCGTGAAAGCAATCACACTCCCATCCGGTAGGCTCACCCTTCCCGCCTTAGCTTCCTCATCCGTTAAATTAACCGGCTCCTGGTTTTTTGGATTCCGGATCCATTTCTGCCAAAAAAGTTTCCAATAAAACCCCATGGCCTTGATCCCTTCTGGCGAGGCAAATGTGGCTTTCCATTCGAGGGGGGCAATGGCGAGGTTTTCTCCCGTGGGGGACTTTGGCAGCACGATTTCTTTGCCAAATTCATATTTGGTTCCATCCTGGGAGGTTCTGACTTGGACGACTTCTTTACCACTGGCACTCCACAGCCAAGGCAACCAACGATAGGTATTTGGATCGGCGAAAAACCCCCGACGGCTGGACAATATTGTGCCATCTCGGCTTTTTGTGGGATTCCGGGAGGCCATCTGGCAAATCCGGAAGAATTCATCCCATGTCCTCGGGGGCGCCTCACTGCCCGTAATCTCCCGGACAATGTCGCGTCGATAGATGATACACGTCACGGCTTGTCCGGAGGGTAAACCGTAAGGCTTACCGTCGATGGTCGCCGCACGCCTGAGGGCCGGCGGCATATCTTTCCATTCTTGTATCTTGGCTTCATCGTCGTCGATATAACCATCACCATTTTGGTCCGTACCAATAAACTCTCCCAAGTCCATGATGAATCCCTGGTTCACCCACGACTCCAGCTGGTGAAACCAGACATTAAAAACATCGGGGCCTATCCCACCGGCAAAAGCGAGGTATAACATACCTTGGGACATGCCCGCGGCTTGAGCTGGCAGACGCAGCTGGGTAAAAGGACGCACATAAACATTTGGGTTCTGCTCGACATATTCATTAATCAAAATTGTGTAAGGACTATCCAACCAATCAGGAACATAATCTTTGACGGATAACTCTATGGGGGCTTTCTCTCGGGTTCCCGGTTGCTGGCCAAAAGAATCTGGAGTCAAAAAACACATCGACACCATCATCACAAGGCAGAGCCAGAGGAATACCGGGCCTGGTTTGATATGGGAAATACAATGCATGATACGGGTATTCGGACTTTTTATCCTAGTTACTGATCAATGTCCCGACCTTCTTACCTAAAACCGCATTTTTAATATTGTCCTTCTTGAAGAGATCAAAAACGAGGATCGGCATGTGGTTATCCATGCACAAGCTGAAAGCGGTAGAGTCCATCACCTTTAAACGACGTTGGAGGGCTTCTGAAAAAGTAATGGTCGAGAATTTTTTGGCATTCTTGTTCGTCATCGGGTCGGCATCATACACCCCATCGACTTTGGTAGCTTTCATGATGATCTGGGCATTCATTTCACTGGCCCGCAGGGCTGCTGTTGTGTCCGTGGAAAAATAAGGATTTCCCGTGCCCGCGACAAAAATCACCACAAGACCCTTTTCCATGTGGCGCACCGCACGGCGGCGGATGAATGGCTCGGCCACATTTTTCATTTCGATCGCTGTCATGACCCGGGTGGGTACTCCCGCTTTTTCCATCGCATTCTGGAGGGCAAGCCCGTTGATCACCGTGGCTAACATACCCATATAATCACCCGTCGTACGATCCACCCCGTTTTTTTCTCCGGATAAGCCCCGGAAAATATTTCCTCCTCCAATCACGATCCCTATTTGAACGCCTAAACGCCTGATTTCTTTGACCTGCCGTGAAAGATCGGCCAAAATAGCCGACCCGATGGGGTCGCCATCCTTACCGGCGAGAGCCTCGCCGCTGAGTTTAAGGATGATTCTTTTAAATTTCGCTCGGGTTGAAGGCTTGTCTGGCATGGATTTTCATCTAAGCGAAAAGCAGGATACGGTCAAGCGAAGCGTCAATCTTTTCTCCCCACCACTGGACGACTCTGGTGCTTTTTTGACGCACCCCCATCAATCCAGCTCTGGGATGAGCCCGGCATTCACCTCAATCATCTCACTGAGGAGCAAGGCGGGAGCACAATCACAATCCCTCATACAGGCGTCGAGAGCCACCGTTTCAACGGCAAGCCGTTTGCTTTTTTGCAGCACCACATCTACACTCATTTCCGAAAGGGCGATATGCTGGTGTAACCAAGTCAGGAAATAACGGGGAAGCTCCTCCGGGGGCTGATGCATCCGGATCAAATCCCTGGACACGGTAGCCGGCAACTCGACAATCGCTTCGTCCGGCAGCCCCTTGATCAAACCTTGATTCGGATTATTTGCCGAAAGAAAATGGTAGGGTTCTGACTCCCCACTGAGGGCACGCATGACCTTGAACATTTGTTCGCGTTCGGGTTCAACGAGGAATTTCCGGAAATCCTCCTGCGTCTTGAGGTGGGAACCGATTTCAGCCCCTGCATTTTTGTCTTTGGCAGCCGTCCGGCAACAGGCATCCCAAGTAAAAAATGTTTCCGGTTTAAGCCGCGGGCTGGCCGTGGGGATATAATCGAAATTATGCCATTGTCCGCACCCGAGGAAATAACCCATGTCGCGGAACATATAATATTGAGTCTTATCCATCTGGGCCCAATCATGCTTTTTCTGGGGGGACAGATCGACCAAACGGGCTAAAAGATCTTCACCCGTGCTGATTTGTGTGGCCCGCTGGAGAATGTGAAAGTGGTTGATTCCAGCCACAAAAACATCAATGTCACCTTTCGGGACATCAGTCAGGATCGAGAGCCTCTCAATGACTTCGAGAGTCCCGTGGCAGTGCCCGGCAAGACGGGTAAATCCGGTCGCTTTTATAATCCCCCGCAATAAACGGGGCAACGGATTATTAATCACATGCAGCCAAGCAGTCGGGCAAATTGTTTGAATATCTCTGACTATATCCAAAAGCGGGGGCAAATGGCGCATGGTCGCCATCAAGGCGCCGGGGGTGGCCGTCTCACCTTCCTGGAATTGTAACCCGTGGCGGTGCATGACATCACAGGTGCGCAGAAATGAATAAGGAAAATCCACCGCGAAACTCACTAACACATGGGCGGCACCTTGGAGAGCTTCCTGGCGGTTTCCAAAAAATAAGGCTTTGATTTTTTTGCCACTGGCGGCATTCATCTCCGGGATGATCCGGGCTAAGGCGTCAAGGGCTTCGGGCCGGATATCCATCATCCGTAATTCATATTCACCGTCCCCCGCCACCTGATAGATGGAACGCAACAGCGCGAGATTAAAATGACTTCCTGCACCGATAACTGTGATTTTCATGGCAGGGAGTAAATCATGATTTATCGCGATTATCCTCTTGATTAATCACTCATTATTCCCGAAAAGTCACTTTTATGGTAAAATCCCTTTCAGTGGAACAGATTTCAGCGGCCCTGACCCTTTACCGGGGACCGGCCCATGTCATGCCGTCCTTCCACACCCACGACGGGGTCGAGCTCGACCTGATCCAAGGCGGCGGGATTACTTTGCTTTACGGCGAAAAAGAAGTCCCGATTCCTGCCGGGGCACTCACCCTGCTCTGGGCCCCGGTCCCACACCGGGTGATTCGTTTTGACAAGGGGGCCGTCGTAAATTCTCTCACCATCCCTCTGGAAGATTTTATCCATGGGGGATTCCCGGCAAAAATCACAGATGCCATTCTGGAGGGCCAATGCCTCATTGAGCAGCTTGCCCAGCCAGACCCTTGGGACAATTTTCTTTTTGAACGTTGGACAGCGGATTTAAAGGCAGGCAAATTGCTCCAGCAAGCCGTGCTTTATGAATTACAGGCCCGCCTTTACCGGATGTCCATCCATCCACTCACACAGATCCGGTTTTCCCCCCTGCGACGGACGAAAGGTTTACCCCTCGGACATCTCCACAAGGCCGAGCAAATGGCGCGGCTGATTGCTCGCCGTTATCGGGAACCACTCCAAATCAAAGACCTCTGCCGCGAACTCAAAATAAACCCCCGTTATGCCGTGAGGATATTCCAAAAAATGTGGGGCGTGACCCCGCTATCTTATTTGCATTCCCATCGTCTCATGCATGCACGGGTGTTACTCGCATCGACAGACAGGAAAGTTTTAGATATCGCGCTTGACTCCGGTTTTTCGGGGCTAGCTCGGTTCTACGACACATTCACACGATCCTGCGGCACGACTCCCCTGCATTACCGCCGCAAACTCCAACACCACAAATAGGCCCCCCCCGGATTTTCTGTAGCCTGCCCTATGATCAGGGTGCGCATGCGCCCCCGCGTGCATCCGAGGGCGCCCCCGCCCGATGGAACCATTTCCGGATCGGTTGCCTTCTGGGGAGCAATTTGCTCCTCGCGACTGGAGGGACCATCTTCCGATTGTCCGGGACGAGCATTTACGGCGGTCGGAACCATTCCCGACCCCAAACACCTTCGCGGTGCAATTTGCGCGAAAATGGCGGTGAAAATGGCGCGGGCGTCTCGCCCGCGGGACCGGAAAAACACGGCCAAGATGGCCGTTCCACTCTCCGCGACCGTCAGGAACCACTCGGTTATGCCCGCTGACACCATTCCCCCCCCGATTATCCGCCAGCCGGAGCAATTTGCGCGAAAACGGGAAAACGGAGATGAAAGACGCGGGGACCGAGGATGCTTCCCCGTAACGTTCTGGAAAAAATAAGTTTCACGCAAAGGCCCATGATTTTCCGTGTGTACGGCGACCGGCTCGGTTGCCTTCGGGCCAGAGTTTCTCTGGTTACATCCGGCATTCGGCAAGCAGGGC
>JAWXBN010000047.1 GCA_034440155.1 Verrucomicrobiota bacterium
CCCATACTTCCGGGTAGGTAGAGGATCACGCGCAATTTGCGTTTGGCCGCCTCAGCGAGTACCGCGCCGACATAATCCCGGGTGGAGATATGAATGAAGCCTTCCACGGCAGTAGGGTACATCACGGCCCATCCCCCGCAGGAGTGGACGACCGTAAAAGTAATATAACGCGCGCCGGTTTTTTCCGCTGTATCCACGAGGTTCCGAGCGAGGACTTCCGGGGCCGGGGCCGTGGCCTCCAGCTCTGCGATGGAAGCAAATTGCAGTGGGGCCCACCATCCGGCCTTGGCGGTATTCCCCCCGCCGGTGAAAAGTCCCCAGTGATAAAAAAGTCCGAATCTCGCCGGGGCAAACCATTTTTCCACCCGTGCCGATCTTTCCGCGTGACCATTCATGAACATGACCCGTGAGGATATTGACTCGTTACGCGAGGACAACTCTAAAAATGATATTTTCACAGTGGAAAGGGATGCGATCAAGTTTCTTGGATGGCTTCAAACATCGCGACAATATTTTCCGGGGGGACATCAGGCATGATATTATGGATGGGATTAAAGACGAACCCGCCCCCCGGAGCAAAAATCTCGATACGGCGTTTCACATCTTCTTTGACTTGGGCTGGTGTGCCGTGGTTGAGGACGTGTCGGGTATCCGCCCCGCCGCCCCAGAATGTGATAGACGCGCCGAATTCCTTTTTCAGGGTGGCGGCATCCATTTCGCGGCAGGAAGTTTGCACCGGATTAAAAATCTCAAAACCCGCTTCGATCAAGTCAGGCAATAACCGGTAGATGGAACCGCAGGAATGCAGGAAGGTGTGCATGTTTGAGTGTTTCTTCACAAAGTCACAAAGGATGGTGTGGCGGGGTTTGAAAAAGCGGCGGTAAATCGGTACGGACATAAATGGCCCGCTGTCCATGCCGAGGTCATCACCAAAACGGATGATGTCGACAATATCCCCGACGGATTCACACACACGGCTCAGTGTGGCCAGATGAATCTCCAAAAGGGCGTCGAGCAGGGATTCCACTGCCTCAGGATCATCATGAAAGTCCATGAGGAACTGGTCAATCCGTCGTAGGAATGTGCCCCATTCAAATAAATTACACCCGCACACAATCATCAGCGCTTTGTCTGTGGACTGGCGCAAGGCGAGGGTTTTACTCCGGAGGTCATTCCAGAATCCAGGTTCGCCTGCATGATCCCAAGGGCTATGGGGGAGGGCGGCCCAGACGACTTTGTCCATGTCCTGGCGCAAATTGCGCATGTCAGATGGATACCCATCGACATAAGGGAAAAGGGTCTGGTCGAAAAATGTCGCCCCTGTGGGCATCTTCCCGACCTTTACCCCCGTGCGCGAAAAGGCGCTATAGGACCCGTCCTCATTCAAAAATGGTGTGAACCACGACGGGAGGAGGACTGAGCGGCCTTCATGGTTAATAAAGGGATGCCAATCCCCTGCCCCGGTATTAAATGCGCGTCCGATATCGATCACGTCAATGCCGAAGCGGTCGATAATCATGTCCTCGGGTTGGGCGAGTTGCTGGACGACATCGTAGATTTGGCAGTGGCCGGTGGTGATCCCGAGATGGTCTTTGAGGTTAAGGTAAGCCACAGCGGAGATGCCGGAGCTCGGGGTCGCCCCGAGGTCAATGGGGGTACGGTCGGGTTCCTGGTGGGCGATTGCCGCCCGGATGCGAGAGCGCGGATTCATAATGGTTTGAGTTTTTATCAGGTTTTTACTGCAATCATGATCCGCGACCCCTCACGGGGAGGGGCTTTTAAACCTGTTCCTTCTCAGGCAGTTTTGCGCCCTTACCTCCGGGTAGTCCGTCACGGAATGTGCCGAACCATTTATCGAGGGGCAGGGTGGACTCCCCATAATTGCATTCAAAATATCTGTGGTGCAGGTAGTGGAAGTAGGAGCCGGAGGGCAGTTTGTCCGTGAGCACCGGGCCTTCGAATCCATTATGGGAAGGGATCGGGGTCAGGGCCGTGTGCTGGAGATTAAAGATAAAATGAATCGGGTGGGACGGTATCACCCAGTGGATCAGGACGACACTGAAATATAGCAGGTGCTCGACGGGATGCATGGCTAGTCCAGACCAGGGACCGGGGTTCACGTTTTTGTGGTGCAGGTAGTGGACCTTCCGGTAAAGGGGTTTCCAGTGGATCAACCGATGGATACAATAGAAATGGAACTCTCTCCAGAAAGGGATGAGCAGCAAGAGGACAATCGCATAAACGGGATGCTCGCGGATGCTGATGAGGGGGACCAGATGGTTACCCGCCGCCCAGAGATAGAGGACCTCATAAGCTGTCCAAATGGTGCATCCACTTGCACAACTCCAGAAAATATTATCGTAAACCTGGTCCTTAAAAATAAAGGAGGGGTTTTTGGTGCTTTGCCATTTGGCATCGTATTTTTTCCGGGTGCCCGCGAGCTTGAGATTATAAAGTAGGAAATGCCAGGTCCCGGCCATGATCCATAATAGGGCAAGGTTACGCAGGAAAACTAGTCCGGCCCATTCCCATTGTAAGGTGGCACAGGTTTCTAAGGAAGGTGTCAGGTAGAGCCAGGTGAGAAGGGCTATGGCGGCGTAAATCACATTCCACGGCCACAGATAACCGGGATAACCAAAAAGCCATTTCAAGAATGCGGTGAGTTTCGGGGGCCAAACAAATATCGGGGCGTAGGTCACCGGATAGGAGGGGCGCCATTCGCCCCGGGCATTCCTTTGCTCGGATGTGGGGGATGTGGGTGGGGGTGTATCCATAGGGTCAGGTAAATATACGCCCGCTGAGGCATTTGGATCAATTGGACAGATGCCCAGATTAGTGGTTTATTTGCACTGTGCAAAAAGAGCAATCCCTCTCGGGTTTAATGATTAGCCTCGATGAAAAGCCAGTGATTGTGGAAGCCGGAATGAATGTCCACGGGCGCAAGGCTGATGAGGCTTTTGTGATGGACGGCACGTGGAGCCTACATCTTTACCGGTGGACAGGGTCATTGTCTTTCAGTGGGAGTGACTACCCGATTACACCGGGGACGATCAGTCTGGCTCCGCCATTCAGGCGTTTGAAATGGCATTTTCCGCTGAAACCTTGTGTTCATTTTTTTGTACATTTCCGGACGGGGACCTCTCCCGGCAAGATGACTCAAGTTTTTCCAGTGGTGCAAAATGCGGGCATACGTTTTGAAGAGCTTTGGAATGAAATGGAGAAAATATGCTCCCTCCATAAAACCCACCCGCTCCGGGCGGATATCCGGTTTTGGGATTTACTCCTGGATCTGGCTGACCGGGGAAAACAAAACCAGAAATCCAAAACAATTAATTTACCCTCCGCCTTGGAAACGGCTGTGATAATCATCCAAAATGAAATCCGTGAGCCCCTCCGTATCGGGAAACTCGCCACCCGCGTGGGTGTCTCGCGTAACCACCTGATCGCCCTTTTCCAGAAGTATTTTAAAATGAGCCCGATCACCTATCTCCACACCCGACGATTAGAGAAAGCGACCGGGTTACTCAAAATCCACACTATCCCAGTCCAAACTGTCGCCGAAGAAATCGGAATCCCCTCACTCCAACAATTTAATAAATTCCTCCGGGCCAAAACCGGGATGTCTCCCCGCGCCTTCCGCCAACACACATAAGGGCCCTTTTATTTTTCAGGCACGGCAAAGAAAGAAGACACATTTTGCCTTAAATAAAGATAATACTCTCTTTAATTCTTGAATAGCCGGAACCGGGGGTTCATGCTCGCCCTCAATCCAATTAATCAGGAACAATCAAAATCCCCCTTATCTATATGAGTTCAATGTTCTGTTACCAATGTGAGCAATCCTCCCAACGCACCGGCTGCACTTCACTGGGTGTATGCGGGAAAAATCCCGAGACAGCAGCCTTACAAGACCTGCTCTTACACGCCCTCAAAGGCATCAGCGTATTTGCCCATCGAGCAGCACTGGCCGGGAAACGTTCTCCCGCCCTCGAGCAATTTGCTCTCGACGCCCTTTTTACGACGGTGACAAATGTGAATTTTGATCCGGTACGTTTGCAATCGATGCTGAACCGTGCGGGAGATTATTTAGATGAATCCAAGAAACTTTATGAATCCGCCCGCAAGGCGACTGACCCGGCCGTGACGTCCTTTAACGGGGCGACTTGTTTTAAACCCGCGCCGGATATTGACGATCTCATCAGGCAAGGAGAGGAGATCGGGGTGGAGTCGCGTTTAGAAAAGATCGGTCCGGACATACTCGGGCTCCAGGAGCTCCTGACTTATGGACTCAAAGGAATGGCGGCTTATGCCTGGCATGCGGTGGATGCGGGTGAGCCTATCGGGCAGACGGCCCTTTTCATTTTTGAGGCGTTGGCGGCGATTGCCCTGGGACAAACCACGACCATTGACCAGCTCTTGGGCCTGTGCCTGAGTTGTGGGGAAGAGAATTTCAGCGTGCTTGAATCCCTTGATCACGCGCACACCCGCCGTTTCGGCCATCCCGTGCCGACACAAGTGCTTTTGGATCCCGTGCCCGGAGCTTGTATCCTCGTCTCCGGCCATAACCTCGAAGACCTCGAGGCTTTACTCGAGCAGACCCTCGACAAAGGAATCAATATTTATACACACGGGGAAATGTTACCCGCCCACGGTTATCCCGCTCTGAAAAAATATTCCCACCTAGCCGGTCATTACGGGGGAGCATGGCAAGACCAAGCGCGGGACTTCGACCGTTTCCCCGGGTCCATCCTGATGACGACAAATTGTATCCAGCTCCCGAAACAAAGTTATTTCCAGAGACTCTTCACCTGTGGGCTCGTCGCGTGGCCCGGGGTCAGACATATCGAAGGCCGTGATTTCTCCGCTGTCATTAAAGCGGCTTTGCGTTGCCCGGGATTCACGTCCACGGGCGAGGGCAAAACACTCACGCTGGGATTTGGCCACAATGCCGTGCTCGGTGTCGCCGACAAAGTCATTGATGCGGTCAAAGCCGGTGCGATCAAACATTTCTTCCTCGTCGGTGGATGTGACGGGGCGAAAACCGGCAGGAATTATTATACCGATTTCACCGAAAAAATCCCGGATGACTGCGTGATCCTCACGCTCGGTTGCGGTAAATTCCGTTTCAACCGTAATGATTTCGGAACGATCGGGGGCATCCCTCGCCTGCTGGATTGTGGCCAGTGTAATGATGCGTATTCAGCCATTAAAATCGCTTCGGCCCTCGCCCAAGCTTTTGATTGTGGGATCAATGACCTGCCGCTTTCCATGAATATCTCTTGGTATGAACAAAAGGCTGTCGCCGTCCTCCTGACCTTGCTCCACCTCGGGGTGCGCAATATCCGGCTCGGACCGACACTCCCAGCATTTGCGACCCCTGCGATTGTCGCGGTGCTCCAGGAGAAATTTAACCTCATGGCGATTACCAATGCCGAGGATGATCTCGCTGCTTGCCTCGCAAAGTAGGAATGCAGGACGGGGCGAGATGAATCACGGCAAGTCGGCATTAGCTTGCCGTGGACACTCTGGGGGGGGCGGAGAAAAAATCCCTTTGGTGGTGCTTGATTTTTCCAGCATGCCGGACATGATGCATTTTAAAACCTTATGCTTGCTTATGGAAAAGGGACAGCCACAGCCGTCAGCGCACTCAGTGCGCTGGCCGAACTCTATTCTGACCCCGCCGCCCGGGCGAGTGCGCCGCAAATTGCGCAAAAACGCAAGCTCTCGCGCCCGCTTGTGGCGAAAATCCTGACGATCGTGTCGCGGGCCGGTTTTGTCGAAGGTACTCCCGGCCCCGGGGGTGGTTACCGCCTCTCGCATGATCCGGCCTCCATCAGCCTTTATGAAATCGCCAAGCTTTTTGAACAGGTCGAGGGCGAGATCCAGTGCCCCTACGGTCCCGGCTGGTGTGGTAATCATGAACCCTGTCCGCTGCACGATACTCTCTTGGAAATCCATGACCAGATGATGGAACGCCTCAAAGGCACGACCCTCGCCGGTTTCTGTAAGACAAAGCCCGGGAAGTAGAAAATAACGGGGGACTCGTGACAAAAAAAAGAGGTGAAGGGCGTGGCCTTCACCTCTGGGTGTTACAAGAAAAAGCGTGTGTCGGGAAATCCTTACTTTCCTGCGAGGACAGCGCGGAACCATTCTAAGCTTTTCAGGGTATTTTTTTCACCCTTGGCTTCGAGGCTCATGACACCACTCCAGTTATTTTTTTGGAGGAGGTCGACGATCTTGCGGATGTTATCGGCATTGATCCCCTGACCGACGTAGACTTCACTAGCGGCGATACCGGTATCTTTCCCGATGCTGGCTTTGAGTTCAGGGGCGACATCCTTGACGTGGAAATGGCGGATCCAGGGCAGGAGTGCCTCGGTCATGGCGACGGGGTCATTTCCAGCGATAAATGTATTAGCCGTATCGAAATTAATCCCGAGGAATGGATCATTAAAATGTTTCATGAGCCGGATCATGAGTTCGAGGTTATTAGTTAATGGTCCGTGTGGCTCGACATTAATGCTGATCTTATGAGTGCGGGCGAAAGGAAGGGCTTCACCGATATGGTAGACGGCGCGTTCATAGACTTGTTCGAGGGTCATTCCTTTGGGGACTTCAGCGCCGTCGGTGGTGGCGATTGCGGGGCAACCAAGGTCGCGGGCCATCTTGATGCCGTTAATCATATAAGGAATAGATTGCCAGCGGTGGATACCGTAATGGCAGTCGATCTGGCTGATTTTCAGGCCATAACTTGCGGCTTCTTCCGCGATAGCGATGCCGTCAAAATTCAGCGAGATCGACGGGGAGAATCCTAGTCCCTCGAAGAAGTCCTCACCATTGACGGTGTTGATCTCGACGGTGTCAGCACCGTTTTGTTTGCACCAGTTAAAGACATAGGCCAGTGAACGGTCGTCATGGCGGAAGTTATCGCTTGCGATTCCGATTGTGATCATAGTTTTCTTCTTTTTTTTATTGTTGGGGGTTTAAAAAATTTGTCCAGTCATAGATATTGAGCAGTTGCCCGCCCTTTTGATTCAGGAGATTCTGGTAAACTTCCTGGCAATCCTTCGGCTCAACAAGGCTGTAGAGCCCGTCGACTTTGATGGAACCGTCTGCGAGCCATTCGAGCCCGGTTTCAAAATTTCCCATGATACTGTTTTGACCACTTTCAGCCGGATGCATGGGCATGGCCCATTCCCACCCACCCCGGACACTGACGTAGTTGAAAAGAATCCATTGGAGAAGTTCCTGCGCGTAAATATCCGTTTTGCGGCTCCAAGCCAGTCCGATCAAAAAGACTTCCCCGTGTTTACGGACGACACGAACTGCGTCCAGAGCGGCTTTTTCATGGCCGGAACACTCGAAAACCGCAGCGATTTGCTGGGCGAACTCAGGCTGGTCAAAAGGGATTTTTTCGATCACCCGGGAGATCCCACATTTTTGGGCGGCCTCGCGGCGGGCTGCGACGGGATCACACCCGTACACTTGGTAGCCGCACCGTTTGAGGAGTTGGGCGGCCATGAGGCCGACAGGGCCGAGTCCGGTCACGATCACTTTCGCAGGGGGCCGTGCCGTAGTGGAATAAACGGAGGTCCAGGAGATGCTCATGATCCGGGCAAAAAGGGCTTTATCCGCCGCGAGTCCAGACGGGACGATGACGAAATCGGATTCCTGTCCGCGTACGCTGGACATGTGGAATTTTGTGGAAAAAACAATATCCCCCTTTTTGAACTTTGTGACTTCGGCACCTGTCTCCACGACCTCATGGACGGTGGCGTATCCCGGGGGGAAGGGATAAAAAGCTTTTGCCCCGTAGATCCAGTGGCCTTGGTAAACGGCGAGTTCCGTACCCGGACTGATGAGGGAATAAAGTGTCTTGGCAAAAATCTCTTTGGCTCCGAGCGGGGTAGCGTCATGTTCCTTCTCGACGAGGTTTGCCTGACCTTCGCATGGGAATTCAACAATATGGTATTTTGTATTCATGGTATTTTTGGTGAGTGATCAGTGGTGGGGGTTATATTTTTGAAATGCCCAGCCGGGTGGCTGTGGAGCGGATATGAGCGGCGGCGGCATCGTATTGTTCCGGTTTTTCTAAGTGCTCGAGCATGAGGGGCATGTCTGGGGAGAGTTTGTCGACACAGGTGAGGAAGGTTTCATAATCCAGCACCCCCAGTCCGGGGCCGACCTCGCGCATTTCCACCGCGAAGGAGTTCTCATTGATCGTGATGTCTTTGGCGTGGCAGCTCTTGATCTTGTGGCCGAGACGATCGACAAAGTCGCGGATGACGGCACCGTTTTTGTAGAGTTTCTCGGGGGAGTTTAAGATATTGACCGGATCGAAATGCACACCGAAGGCCGGGCGGTCGATAGCCTTCATCAAGTCGAGGTAACTCTCGGCACTGTCCGGATAAGCCCAAGGCATCATCTCAAGAGTGTAAAATGTGCGGGTGGGCTTGACCGCGTCGATGATCTGGCGCGTGCTCTCGACGATCTGGTCGAAGGTCTCCTGAGTGTAATTCCGCGCATCAGGACCGCACCAGACCTTGCCTTTTGAACCGGCGATATTTACACAGCAAGTAATCCCGGCTTCTTCGCACAAGGCGAGGCCAGCGATACAACCATTGATCGCATTTTGGGCGTCTTGCGCGTCGTCAGATAGCGGATTTGACCATGTACCGAGTTCCGAGATGATAATGTCTGCGGCTTTGGCGGCTTCGACATAAGCTTTTTTCTCTTCAGCCGTGCTGCCAGGATGAATCGGTGAATAAGCCGCGCGGTAACCGAGTTGTTTGATTTTATGGGTCCAACCTTCCGGGGTGGGAGCGTGTTCAAAGAGTTGTCCGCCGAGTCTCATAGTGTGTTTGATCCTAGTTGATATGATTTTCTAAAAGGGTAGCGTCCGCCTGTTTTTATAAAAGATATTTTTTTAAGTCAGCTATGGTGAAGTCCCTATCGGCTGGCAGGGGCAGGTCCACACGGCGTTTTTCCACGGCGCTGATCCAGCTGGCGATGGCGACTTCAAAACCGTGCATGGCTTTTTCCCCGCCGCAACGAGGATTCATGCTATCGTCATTGAGCCAGTGGGCGAGCTCCGCCAGATAAGGTACGGTGGACTCAGCCTGGTTGAATCCCAGGGATGGATCAGACTGGAGCCCAGGCTGATCCTTTGTCACTGCGCGCCAACCGGCCCCGGTGATGGCGTGGGCAAACCCTTCGTCCCCGTAAGCGCAGACACCCATGTCCGCCCAGATCCAGAGGTTCCCCGGGGGTTGCATCGGGGCATCACTACCGCATTCGACATTACCAAAGACCCCGTTCTCAAAACGCAACCGCGCCGAGGTGTGTTCAGGGCTGGGGTGGAAAGGGTCGTCGAGCAATTTGCTCCCGTGTACATGGGCCCAGACGGATTGCACTTTCGAGTCTGCCAGCCAGATCATGGCATCGATGACATGAGTCCCGTAGACCATGAGCCAGCCGACACTGGCCCCTTCGAGGCGTTCGAGTTTGCCGATGGCCCCGCTGGAAACGAGAGCTTTGACTTTCTGCCACTGTTCCCCGTAGGGATGGATGTGGGCGATAAAGATTTTCACCTTGGCCTGAGCACATTTATCGATGATCGTGCGGGCTTCTTTGAGGGACAATGCGATGGGTTTTTCGAAAGCGATGGCTTTTACACAAGGGAATTTTAATCCCAGCTCCACAAGAGATAGCCGGATATTTGGGTGCGTGCAGAAACAGAATATATCGGGCTGCACCTCGGCGAGCATTTTTTCAGCGTCGGCATAAAGCTGCGGCTCCAGGCCGTGTTTTTCTTTGAGGCTGATCGCGAGGGTATTGAGCCGCTCGGGATCCGTGTCGCAAATTGCGGCGAGTTCGTAGAGCTCGGGAAGGACTGCCGCAGCATGGGCGTGTTCGCTCCCGCGCTGGCCGGCCCCGACAATGACAAGACGTTGTTTTTCCATGGTTGCGATAAGCAATATCATCGGACGGGGGATGTCTTTTCGAAAGTCGAATTAATTGCTATTTGACTAGCACTATTTTGCTCTTTATACTGATGCCATGGTTCGGGTAAAACCCATTCAAAAAAAAATCTCTCCCACGGCGGGAAAGTGGATCCACTCGCAAATCACCCTTTTCTGGGAGGGAATCAACCGCTTTCCTTGGCGTGAACCCCGTCGCAGGCTCTATGATAACCAGCTTGTGTATTGTTCGGAAGGTGATCATCTCCTGCGTTATGATGACCGTGAATACAAGATGACGGCGGGCACGATCGGCCTGATTCCACCGGCCACTTGGCATGAGAGTGTGCTAGGGAAATCCGACAGGACCCACCGTCACTGTATCCTTTTTAACTGGTT
The DNA here is from genome assembly GCA_034440155.1 of Verrucomicrobiota bacterium. Lineage (NCBI taxonomy): Bacteria > Pseudomonadati > Verrucomicrobiota > Verrucomicrobiota bacterium. Next base: position 10,359 of record JAWXBN010000047.1, read on the forward strand.
CCCGCGCACGGTGAATGATGCGATCCCCATCCAGGTGTTTGAAGGGGAGGATTTTGATGTGCGGCATGAGGAGCCGCTGCCCGTCCCCTTTGAGGGGAAACTGCCCTTTTACAAGAGACTCGACACGGAGGAGCTCCGGCTCGTGGAGATGCTTTTTAGTGCCTTGCGTAAAAGGCAAGGTGTGGGCCTGGGCCTACTTGATGCGTTATTAAACCATTGGCTGGCCGAAAAAGCTCCGGACAATTTGCGCGTGCTCCACCGGGAAAAGGATGCCTCCCTGGCCCTGAAAAATTATTTGGAGAGCTCCTACGCAGACACCGGGGGATACCGCGACTTTTGTGCGATTGCCGGGCTGAGTCCGAGTCACCTGTGCCGTTCCTTTAAAAAAGCCTATCGGATGACCCCGACCCAATACCTGATCCAGCTCAGGCTCACCCATGCCCGCAGCCTCATCAGCAGTGGTCGCCCGATTGCCGAGGCCGCCCTCGCCGTCGGCATCCGAGACGCAAATTATTTTGCCCGTCTCTTCAGGAAAAACCACGGCCTTTCCCCCACGCAAATTGCGTAAGGGTCTCCGGTTGCCTAGGGGAGAGAGTCGGGCCGGGGATGGTTGATGACGCGAAAAGTGAGATTTTATCCTGTTCGAGTGTGGATGAATGGATTAAGTTCAGCCTTCTTATATGAGCCGTTCGAAGCAACAACTTGTCCAAAAGCTCCTCGAAAGTTACCAGACAATCGGGGCCATTAACCATATAGACGGGGTTAATCTCCCATCAAAGGAAGCCATCAGCCGGATTACCCAAGAGCTGCTCCATCTCGTTTTCCCCGGGTTTTATAACCCCCAAGAGTTCCATTCCACCGAATGTGACAAATACATTTTATTAGCCTTGGAGCGTGTCTCCTCCTTTTTGGAGACCGAGACGCGCAAAAGCCTCGAGTACAGTTACCAGCTCGAATCCAAAAAAGGGGATATCGCCGCCACGGCCACCGAGATGGTGGAGGAGTTCCTCGCGACACTGCCTGCGATTCGTTCGCTGCTGAAACACGATGTGGCAGCGGCATTTGATGGGGATCCAGCGGCAAAAAGTTATGAGGAAATCATCCTCGCTTATCCGTGCATCGAGGCGATAGCCGTCCAGCGTATGGCCCACGAGCTTTATGAGCGGGGGGTCCCGTTGATTCCGAGGATGATGACCGAGTGGGCGCATTCACGCACAGGGATCGATATCCATCCGGGCACGACGATCGGCACACATTTTTTTATCGATCATGGCACGGGTGTGGTGGTCGGCGAGACGGCGCTGATTGGTAATTATGTAAAGCTTTACCAAGGTGTGACCTTGGGGGCGAAGAGTTTTAAGCGCGATGACGAGGGCCGTATCGTTAAAGGCGGCAAAAGACATCCGACCATCGAGGATAATGTGACGATTTATGCGGGAGCCACGATCCTTGGCGGGGATACCGTGATCGGGGAAGGCTCTGTCATCGGGGGGAATGTCTGGTTACTCGAGTCGATCCCGGCCAAATCCATCGTGATCATGGAGGATATTAAACTCAGCATACGATCAAAAACAGATGCCGCCACTGTTGACTTTCAAATCTAAAAGGATAGAGTGATTAGACGGCCACCATTTGAAGCGTGGTGGATTCTTTATGCCGGTCAGACTACCGGTTAAAGCCGAATACAAGTGTGATTTTATATTTCCCTGTCTAAATACGGGGATTTTAAACCACGCGGGACAAAAAAATAGAAACTAAGAAAAGAGTATGGAAGAATACTTTCACAACCTTAACTCGGGAGACTCAGATATGAGCGATCTAACCAGCAAACAAAAATTAATCGATGACCTTAAAATAGTCATTTCAGATGCCGAAGTCGTCCTTAAAGAAACCGCCGGGCAACTCGGTGATAAAGCCTCTGCCGCCCGCCTTAAACTCGAAGAAGGCATTAAAGTCGCTAAAGTCCGCCTGAATGAAGCTGATAAAATCGTCCGCGAAAAAGCCCGTATCGCCACGGATGCCACGGATAAATATATCCATGATAATCCTTATAAAGCGATTGGTACCGGATTTGCTATCGGCCTCATTATCGGATTATTGATCCGTGGACGTGATTAATTTTTCGTCATTAGATCCTTTTGACCGAAAGAAGTCCCCATGAGTTTTGAAAAGCCTGATCTGAATAGCCCCCTCGAAAAAAATATTTTTCACCGCATCGGTGCCGGATTCCTTGATATATTAGGAACCCGCATCGAGCTGGTGCAGTTAGAGATCGAGGAGGAAAAACGCCGGTTGATGTTGGCGATCCTAGTCTCTGTCATCCTCGGGGCTTTTTTCATGGTCGGACTCTCGTTGGTGTCCATTTTTATCGTGATGAAACTCTACTGGGCATACGGCTTGAATAGCCTTATCCCTGTCGCCCTCTGCGCATTCATCATTGCCGGCTTGATTTTCCATTTTCTGCTCCGTCCCTTGGTGAGTTACGGGCAGACACTGAATGAAACGGTTTCCCAGCTTAAACGGGATGCACAGTGGATTAGTGAACAATTTTCCCCAAAGAAAACACCCACACAAAGTGGTCGCGGGGAGGGGGGTAAAAATGCTCAGTAACCGTGATTATCAGATCAAGAAAGCAGAGCTACGCCTGCGTATGGAGCTCCAACGCCAGGATATCACTGATGTCATCCGTGACGTCAAAGCTGCGGTAAATCCCTGGGCTAGAGCGACGAGTTCCCTCCGGTATGGCCTTAGCTTTTTGGGCCCCGCTGCCACGGCTGCCGGTTTTGCCATTCCTTTGATCTCCCGCTTTTTCATGAAGAAAAAGAAACCTGAGTTTATCGAGGCACCAGCCAAACCCTCTTCGTGGAAATCCTACATTATCCCCGCTTTCAGGGTTGGATTAAAATTCTTTTTGAAGTAGTCCCGAGCTGGCGTTAAACCCCCTGCGTCTTTGATGGAACCCGTTTATCTAGATTTTAATGCGACCACCCCGGTTAATCCAGAGGTGGTGGCGGCGATGCAGCCTTTCTTGGAAGGTTTTTTTGGGAATCCCTCCAGCATCCATTATTACGGGCGTGAATCGAGGAATGCCATTGATGAATCGCGTGATGATGTCGCACGGGTCCTGCGTGCGAAACCCGCAGAGATCATTTTTACCGGTGGGGGGACTGAATCCGATAATCTGGCTGTTATCGGATTGGCCCGTAGCCATAAAGCCGGGGGCACTCACCTCATCACCTCCCGGATCGAGCACCATGCTGTCCTCCATGCCTTCGAGTATCTCGAGAAAAACGAGGGATTCCGTGTCACGTATTTAAACCCCGGTGCGAGCGGGCAAATTGCACCGGAGGATTTTGAAAAAGCAATTTGCGCGGACACGATCCTCGCCTCGGTGATGAGTGCGAATAATGAAACGGGAGTGGTCCAGCCGGTGAAAGAACTCGCGCAAATTGCGCGGGCCCGGGGAGTACTTTTTCATACGGATGCCATCCAGAGTTTCGGCAAGGTGCCGGTTTTTCCTCATGAATGGGGTGTGGATGCCCTTTCCCTTTGTGCTCATAAATTCCACGGCCCTAAAGGGACGGGTGTCCTTTTCTTGAAACACGGATTAACGATTGAGCCCGTGGCCTACGGTGGATTCCACGAGGGTGACCGCCGACCCGGGACGGAAAATATTGCGGGGATCGTGGGGTTCGCTCACGCCGCAAAAATGGCTGCCGCCAGCGATTTTAATTCCGAGAATGTCCGGCTTAGGGAATTAACCGAAACACTTTGGCAGGGTTTGGGCGGTTTACCCGGTATCAGGCGTAATGGTCATCCGGAAATGAGATTAGGGAATACACTCAATGTTAGTTTCGATCGCATCGACGGGGAGGAGCTCCTCATGAATCTCGATTTGGAAGGGATCTGCATTTCCAGTGGCTCCGCCTGTATGGTGGGCAGTGTACAGGCCTCCCACGTCCTCCTCGCCATGGGTGTGCCCGAGCAAATGGCGCGAGCCACCGTGCGTTTTTCCCTGGGGAAGACCACGACACCCGCGCAAATCGCTCGCACGGTCGAGGCGACTTGCTCCGTGGTCAACCGTTTGCAGAAACTTAAAAAAACGTAATCTCTCCCGCGCGGCTTTCTAGCACCACCGTGAGAAATGTCGAAAGTAAAAAGGGGGGTAGAGGAGGCGGAGTTTTTTTCCGGATGGAGGGGCATGCTTCCGCATGTCCGAGACCACGGGTCGAAGCCAGTATTTGTCACGTGCGGGTAAATTCACGAAGGCATTGTGACTGCGGTTCGTCAGCTCGGTTAGCCCTTATCTCGCCTCTCAGCCCGCATGATATAAACGATATAAATGGCATCTTTCTCGTGTCGATAAAAGAATACAAAACGGTGGAATGACTAAATGACGATATTGAGTGCCCTTGAGTGCAGCTGGCACTGAGCCGCTCCGGGGATGTAGTGCAAGTTGCTCCACTCGTACAAATACGCGTTGAACGAGGTAGGCGTCTGGCTACATCCGGCTTATCCAGGGAAATATAATCAGCAATGGCATCAATATCCTGAAGGGCAGGTTCCGTCCAAATTATGCGAGCCACCGCGCCATCCTCTGTCTTGCTTGTTTGTGGGAAAGGATTCGGTTTTCCAGAATGGATTCCCCCCCCCCGTCGCGATTCCTTCAAGAAGGGATAACCGGCTTTTACATTCCTTCATACGTCTGCACATCGAGTAGATAGGCAGCGGGGAGGCCGTGTTGGGGTGATTAAAACAGGCTCATGGTCATGGGCGAGTTTCGAGATGACATCTATTGCCTTTCGTTTGAGGGTCGTGACGAGTTCTGTACGTATAGAGTGATACTAAAGTGTCACTTTTAGCTCTACAAATATTATTATAGTCAGCCCTTGCGGAAACAAATCCCCCTTTTGGCGGGGTTACGATAACTTACTGATGCGGTTGCTCAGTGGGGGGTGGGTGGAAAAGATTTTTTTACTGTCCCCCTGGGTGCTCTTGAGTTTCTCGAGGAAATCTTTGAGGCCGTTTTTGCTGTACCCGGTTTCATAGGCGAGTTTAGCGCCAAATTTATCCGCGTCGTATTCGTCATCCGGATCGAATCCGGTATCGAGGAGTTTATTAACGATTTTATCGGTGCCCGCGTCAAAGGCGGAAAAATCGCTACTGGAACCACTGGCGACATCGACGATGCCAGAGACGAGTTGTCCCCGGGAAATCGTCTGGAGTGCGTGGCGGCGTGTGATGTGACAGATTTCATGGGCGAGCACGCCGGCGAGCTGGTCATCATTACCCACGGCATCCAAGAGGCCTTTGGTGATAAAAACGTAACCTCCCGGGGAGGAGAATCCATTCACAATCGAGCTATTCAGGACACCAAAACGAAAATTCAAACCGGGACGGTAGGAATATTTCGCGAGGGATTTGCCGATATAAATGATTTTTTGGGCGGGTCCAGAAGCGCGTGCGAGTCCGCCATTTTTCCCGATGATGCCGATGGCCACAGCCTCGCCGATGGCGGCTTCTTCTTTAGCTCCGATGCCCGTCGCGCCTTTGGCGATTTTTTGTGAACCTTCCGCGACCTTATCGACATTGACTCCGCCGGTGATTTCCGTCGGGAGAGGGACGGGGACATTGACTCCCCCGATATTAAAGGCATTCAAAGATGAGGTGGCGGCGGTGGCTCCGGTCGTCAGCCCGATGAGTCTAAGGAAATTGCGGCGGTTCATGATGCGTACTCCCCGAGTTTATGTTCTTTCATAAAAGTTTTGACATCAGCAGATGAGACGGAGGCATTTTCCTTATCGAGCCAGGCCAGATCCGAAGCGGCATTTACGTAACCGCGACTTTCGGCGTATTGCTGGGCAGCCTCACTGAGTCCGCGGCCGGCGGCTGCGGTGTCCACTCCGCTGGAGGGGGCGAGGAGATCGGCTTTATTTTCTTCCGGGGGTCTGCGGTCACCGACATTACCGGAGTACACCCAGCCGGTTTGTCCTGAAGAGGTTTTGATATTCACCCAGCGGTTCTGGTCCGAGACGACCTTGGCTTTTTCGGCGAATTTGAGTTTGGCCACGACGGATGCCGACGGGTTAGGCTCGGCGTAAACCGGCAAGTCTTGTTTTTTAGAGTAAACGTCAGCCATAACTTTGATGGTCCTTTGAACGGTTTATTTTGTGGTCATCGTGTAAACCCCGTCCCAGTCAGGGGCGGGTGGTTGGTCGATGTAACACAGGGTTCGTTGCCTATATAATGAGTAAAGATTATCCCCGTTTTTTTCTTCGATGGCGAGCTTAAAATCTCCCAGTGCGGCTGCAAATCGCCTAGAACGGTATTGGTCGTAACCGCGCAGGAAATGCTCCAGTGCGGTTTTGTCTTTCCCGGTGACGTCACCGGAGAATCCGAGGAGTTCGAATACGGCGATGGGTTCTTGTTTACCTTTGACCCGGAGGAGATCCACGGGCCGCCAGGCGAAGGTGTCCCCGGTGAGTTCTTTCGTGGCTTGGGTGATCAGGAAAGTCGTGCCATAGTTTTTATTTGCGCCCTCGAGGCGGCTGGAGAGATTTACCGTGTCGCCGAGCACGGTATAATCAAGGCGGATGGAGGAACCGATCGGGCCGACGACGACCGGACCGGTGTGCAGGCCAAAGCGGGTGAAAAGCTCGACGTCATATTTTTCCCGGAAACGCACGGCCATTTCCCGTGTGGCCCGCTCGCATCGCAGGGCTGTCGAGCAAGCACGTACGGCATGGTCGGCCTGGGGCATGGGGGCATTCCAGAAAGCCATCACGGCATCCCCGATATATTTATCGATCGTGCCACCATGGTCGAGGACAGTGCGACTCATTACTTCTAGGTATTCATTAATGAGCTCGACCAAGACCGGCGGGGAAAGTTTCTCAGAAATCGTCGTGAATCCGGCGAGGTCTGAGAAAAAAACGGTGCAAATCTCCTCACGCCCGCCCGGGCTCGCGAGCTCCGGATGATCGATTAATGTCTGGACCACGGTCGGGGAAACGAAACGCCCGAAAAGGCCGGTGATTTCTTTTTTCCGGAGGGTTTCCGTCCGGTAATTAAGTACAATCCCCCCGAAGGCACTCAAGAGTATGGCACTCATCGGTACCACGGGAGGTAACCAGTAACCCCCGGCCAATAATCGACCTGACAAAAAGTAAATGAGAGGCAGGGCGGCAAGGGTGATCGCTGTTAATAGGGAAACGCGTGGAGTCGTCCAGGCGTATGCCGCCATGAGCAGGGATCCCGCGAAGGACAAGAGCAGGACCCATTGGTCGGGGAGCTCCGAGACCCCAGTGGATTCGAGCAAATTGCGCAGGGCGGTGGCATGGATGACCATGCCGGCTTCAGCCTTGCCGGTCGGTGTGGCTTTGACGTCAAAGGTCCCAGCAGCGGTGAGTCCGACGATGACGGTGATCCCGGCCAGCGGCTTTTCTGCGATTTTCCCCGGAATCGATTTATTGTGTTCAGTCAGCCATGCGCGCAATTTGCCCGGGTCGAGTACATCGATTTGTTTCGATGCTTCCTCCAGGATTTTATATCCGCTTATGACCAAGGGCCCGGCTTGGAAACTCCGTTTTGCCCATGTGTCATTAAAAGGGCCGTAGAAACGGAGGAGCTCAGGGGGTGTCGAGTTTTTGTTTCCCGCTTGGACCGAGAGGACTCCGGCCAGGCTATGATCCCGGGTGGTCCGGCGGGTGATGCCATCGTTGTCATTCGCTAGATCGACGTCGCCCGTCAGGGGCCATTGGTTAAAGGGACTCGCCAGTTCTTTGCCTTTGAGTCGGGCGAGGACGACAGGGGTCTCGATGGCTTGGATGACAGTATAGAGCAGGTCGTCATGGTAAGATTCGGTTGCGGGTTCGTTAAAGAGGAGGTCGATGCCGACGGCTTTAGCTCCCAAGGTATCGAGGCTGATTAAAAGGGCCGCATACGCATCTCGTCGCCAGGGCCATTTACCGGCGCGGTCCGCGCAATTTGCCAGGGAGACCTCGTCGATGGTGATGAGCGCGACTGAGTCGGAGGCCGGGAAATTTTTCGCTTGGGCCTTTTGGAAGTGGTCATAGATATTCCAGTTAAGTTTCTCCACCCAAGACAAGTATCCGGCCAGCACGGAGATCGCGACGGAGGCTAGGGCGACGAGGATATAATGGGCGGGACGGTTCCTGACAGCATTCACGACCCGCGATATTGAACGGAATAAAAAATGAAAACCAGCCAAAAAAAAATCCGCTACCCGAGTAAAGGGTGCGGATGATGGATAGGGAGTGAATCTGGCTTGGAGTTATTTGCAGCAAGGGCATTCACTACAGCTGGGTGTGCAACTTCCTTTTTCACATTGGCATTCGCACTTCACACATGTGCAATTTGTGCAGCTATTCTTGGCGGCATAGGCTGATGTGATTCCTGCACCGAGGAGACCCAAGGTGAAGATGGATGTGAGGATAAGTGTTTTCATAGGGGGTAATACACCCCAGCCTCAAAAAACACTCAGAATATTTTTTTTTAAAAAGTTCCCCCCCTGGGCAAATTATTTATCCTGCGCCTTTTTTTTGGGGGGTTCCAGACGTGCGTAGGCGTAGATCGTCGGGGTGTCCCGATAGGGTTTTACCCCGAGGCGGGGTATCCCGTAGGGTCTAAAGAGTTTTTGTTTGAAATAACCTACACCGGGTGAACCCCATTTGACGCGGCGGCCCATGTCTTGGGAACCCACGATCAGGTCGGGCCCTGCCACCATCATGACGTGGGTAATCGGGGAGGGACGGTCTGACACCCTCGTGCCGGAGATAAAGACTAAGTCCCCGGGTTGGATCATGGAGACCTTAAAATCCTTCGAGTCTGCGGTCCACACCTTCCCGTGTTTATAACAATAATCGAGTTGTTTGCCGGACTCGTCGGGCAGATCGATCCCCCAGGCTTTTTTAAAGACGTAGATCATGAATCCGGAACAATCCAGACCGCCTTGGGAGGGATCTGTCCCCGCCCAGAGATAAGGGAGATTCATCTGCGCGAGATCATCGGCGACCTTCAGCAGGTCGGCGGTGGTTTGTGCACGGGCAAAAAGGGTGGACGAAAGGATGATAAAAAAAAGGAAGATGGTTTTTTTCATTGGTTGTGTGATTTGCTGTAGTGTTCGAGTTTTTTACCGATGTGTTTGGGTTTGAATGCCAGAGGCAGGAGTTCGTGGATGGTGGCGGTGATGATTTTTGTTTTTTCGGTATTTGACATCAGGACCACGAGGTCGCGGCCAGACATTTCTGAGGTCTCTAAAAGCATTTGACGGCAGGCACCACAAGGGGCGATGGGTTCTTCGGTGACACCTTGCTCGGGCTTCCCGATCATCGCGACACAGGTGAATCTCCGGAAGCCTAGGGTATTCGCGCTGAGTAATGCCGAGCGTTCCGCACAAATACTCGACCCGTAAGCGGCATTTTCCACATTTGACCCGCTGATGATCTCGCCATTGTCCGCCACGAGGGCTGCCCCCACGCAGAAATGGGAATAAGGAGAATAGGCGGTGGGCATGGCCAGCTCTGCCGCAATCAGGGCTTCATGCATTTCAGGGCTGAGGGTATCGAGACGGATGTGCTCCATAGGATTATTTTCTCAGGATGATAGGGGGAGGTTGTTTAACAAAGAAACGGATAACGAAGAATCCGAGGAGGCCCACAGTGATCCCGATACTCATACAGCCCACCATGAGGGTGAGGAAAACCCCTGAAAGGATGTCCCCCAAGAAATGAAATACCCCTTTTTCATTCATGGTCGATACCAGTGTGCTCAGGCCCATGTCGGTGAGTTTCAGGGCCTCACCTTCCCCTTTTAATGGGGAGCCCATGATCATGCAGCCAAACCAAAATGCAAAACCGTAGAAGGGCACGGCTGTAGCGGGATTTGTCAATAGGATCAACCCGACGATGATCGGGATATTTGCCCGGAAAAGGAGGGCAAATGGCAAGGCTATGATGATTTGTGCCCCCATCAAGGGGGTGCAGGCACTCAAGGAACCAATCAGCCACCCTTTGGACATCGAGTCCGGTTTAAATGTCCAGAGGTCCTTGGTGAAAAGATGATCCCCAAAATATCCAAATACCTTATTCCCGCGTAATTTCCGGCGGGATAACCCGTGTTTATTCAGCCAATGGATAATTGCCGCCTTACGCTGGATTTTAGCGGCAGGCTTTTTTTTGGGCTTTCCGGGTAGAGGACGTTGTGCTGCTGTGTGATGTGGGGCAGGAATCGCAGGCGAAGGATTGTTTGGATTATGTTCGTCGTTGACAGTCATGGGTTTAAAAAAGGAGGCGCGCACTGCCCCGGGACTTTAGACCTCCAAGAAACACTGAAACCCCAGGTTAGTCAACTTTCGGTAATCAAGAGTTTTCTTTGGGTCGGGATAATAAATTGTCAGCAATGAAGAATTTACTTTTCAAATCCACCCGAATCAGTCAATCTCCCTATCCTTCCTTTTTGGGGTCGTAGCTCATCTGGTAGAGCACCACAATGGCATTGTGGGGGTAAGGGGTTCGAGTCCCCTCGGCTCCACCACTTTTTATTCAAACACAGCGAAGCGTGTATTTTTGTAGCTGTTTGTAGCTGTATGTAGCTGTTCACTGTAAATTGAATGGTTTTGTAAACGATACATTGAATAAAAGGCGTTTTCTGTAAAAGGTATTTTGAATGGTTTTCTAAATATCTCGAAA
>JAWXBN010000048.1 GCA_034440155.1 Verrucomicrobiota bacterium
AGGCAAGTGAGGGCCGTTACCGAGATGAAAGATGGATTGAAAATAATTTCCCCGAAGGTGTTTGGGGTCGGAATGGTTCTGATCGCCGTGAATGCTCGGCCCGGACAATCGGAAGATGGTCCCTCCAGTCGCGAGGAGCAAATTACTCCCCAGGAGGCAACCGAGCCGGTCGCCCTACACAGGGAAATTTAGAAAAACTTTGCGAGAAACCCTTTTTTCTTTGTGGTGCAAATACCTGTAAAACACACTCAGAAAAGGCTGGGGGAATCCTGCGCGGCCACTTTTTCCGTTGGTCCCGTGACGGTTCACTCCATGCCCAGCAACCGCATGACTTCCTGGACATCCTTGTCACCGCGCCCGGAGAGATTAACGATGATGACTTTGTCTTTCCCGAGTTTTTTAGCCTGTTTAATGGCTTCGACCAATGCGTGGGTACTCTCGAGGGCGGGAATGATTCCTTCCGTGCGGCAGAGGAGCTGGAATGTCTCCAAGACCTCGTCGTCCTTAGCGTAGGTGTATTCGGCACGGCCACAATCCTTCAAATAACAATGTTCCGGGCCGACAGCGGCATAATCCAGCCCGGCGGAAACGGAATGAGTGGACGAGATCTGTCCGTCATCATTCTGCAAAATATAAGAAAGGGTGCCCTGTAATACTCCGAGGCTCCCCCCTTGGAAACGCGCGGCATGATCCCCGGGAGTAATTCCCCGACCGCCCGCCTCGACACCGATCATCCTGACGGATTCATCATTCAAGAAGGGATGGAAAAGCCCGATCGCATTACTCCCGCCACCGACACAGGCCACCAAAAGATCAGGCAGACGCCCTTCCTGCTCGAGGATCTGTGCCCGTGCCTCCAGACCGATGACGCGGTGGAAATCCCGGACCATCATGGGAAAAGGATGTGAACCATAGGCTGTGCCTAAAATATAATGGGTCGTGCGGACATGGGTGACCCAATCACGCATGGCTTCATTCACCGCTTCTTTTAATGTTTTTTGACCGGCCTCGACCGAGACGACTTTTGCGCCCAGGAATTTCATCCGCGCGACATTCAAAGCCTGGCGGCGGCAATCTTCCGCACCCATATAGATGGTGCATTCAAATCCGAACTGTGCCGCGACCGAAGCAGTGGCGACCCCATGCTGGCCGGCACCGGTTTCGGCAATCACCCGTTTTTTGCCCATACGCTTACAAAGCAGGGCTTGGCCGAGGGCGTTATTGATTTTGTGGGCACCGGTATGGAGGAGGTCTTCACGTTTAAGGTATATTTTCGCCCCACCGACAAGGTCAGTGAGCCTCTTTGCATAAAAAAGTCTGGTCGGACGCCCGGCATATTGTTGCAGGTAATATTTTAATTCTTTTTGGAAAGCCTCCTCGTCACGGGCCTGGAGATAAACACGGGTTAACTCCTGGAGCGCTGACATCAAAGTCTCCGGCACATACATACCCCCGTAAGGGCCGAAACGACCAGCGACATCCGGCATGGAGAATCCAGGAGGGGTACTCATACTTTTTTACACGCCTGGATAAAGTCCCGCATCATGATGTGATCTTTTTTGCCGGGCACGGACTCCACCCCGCTACTGACATCAATGGCATAGGGATGAACCGTCCTGACAGCCTCACCGACGTTGTCAGGGGTTAAACCCCCAGAGAGGATAATCGGGCGGTTATACACCTTTGCGCGCAGAGCCCAGTCCCAATTAAATTTCTTGCCGGTACCCCCGAGTGAATTACTCGAAAAGGCATCCAAAAGAAAAGCACTGACCTCGTAATCCCTCATTTCTATGAGGGTCTCGATATTTTTCATCCGGAAAGCCTTGATCACCGGCTGATAAAATCCCTTACAATACTCGCGTGATTCATTTCCATGGAGCTGGATGGCCTCTAGCCCGACTTCATTAGCGATCTTTCGGACCTCCTCTATACCCAAGTCCACAAAGACACCCACTTTCGAGACAAAAACCGGGATGGATGTCGTGAGCATCACGACTTCCTGCGGGGTGATAAAGCGGGGACTATTCGTATAAAAAACAAATCCGAGTGCGTCTGCACCGTATTCCACAGCTTTTTCTGCATCTTCACGGTTTGTTATTCCGCATATTTTGATTCTAGGCTCCACCGATTAACTCTCCTATTTTTTGTTTCATATCACCAGATCTCATGATTGATTCACCCACAAGGATAGCGTCTATCCCCACCAGACGCAAGCGTTCCACATCAGCCCGGCTATGAATCCCACTTTCCCCGACCTTGATTATCCCTGCCGGAATAGTCGGGGCGAGGCGTTCCGTAAGGGCTAAATCCGTTTTCATCGCCTTTAAATCGCGATTATTGATCCCGATCATCTCCGCCCCACTGTCCAGAGCGATTTGCAGCTCCTCTTGGTCATGCACCTCCACGAGCACATCGAGGTGGAGGCTTTTGGCCAGCCTGCTAAACTGCGCAATTTGCGCGGGGGTCAATGCCGCCACGATCAAAAGGATCGCCGCTGCACCGGCGATGACTGCCTCATAAATCTGGTATTCATCGATCGTAAAATCTTTCCGTAACAGCGGCAGGGGAACCGTCGCATGGATCTCCTCGAGATAACGGAGATGGCCTTGGAAATATTTCTCATCGGTGAGCACGGATATGGCCGAGGCTCCTGCGACAAAATAATCTTCCGCAATTTGCGTGTGGTTAAAGTCCGCGCGGATCAACCCGGCGGAGGGTGAGGCCTTTTTAACCTCGGCAATCAGCGCGATTTTCCCGGGCTTTTTCAGGGTACCCTTGAAATTATATTTCCGGCGTGGGAGAGCCGCCTCCTTTTGGAGGGCGATCAAGGAACGCTGCCTTTTAGCTTCCTCGACAAAACCTTTTTTGTAATCGATTATTTCCTGCAAGATATTCATACCTCGTCCTCGTCATTTTGATTATCCCCGCGGCGGACACCGCGGAGCATGGTTTCGATCAGCTCATCCAGATCACCATCCATCACACCCTGTACATTAGATATTTTCAAGCCTGTCCGGTGATCATTAACCAGTTTGTAGGGGTGGAAAAAGTAGGAACGGATCTGGCTGCCGAAGCTGATGGCGTCTTTTGCCCCGTGGCGTTTATTTAATTCCTTAAGTTTCTCCGCCTCCTGCATCTCATAGATCCGGGCGCGCAGGATCTTTAAAGCCGTGGCGCGGTTTTTTATCTGGGAGCGTTCATTTTGACAGGCGACGATGATCCCGGTGGGAATATGCGTCATACGCACAGCTGAATCGGTTTTATTCACGTGTTGCCCCCCCGCCCCGCTGGAACGGTAGGTATCGATTTTCAGGTCTTTATCCTCGATTTTGATCTCGATATCGTCCTCGATTTCTGGATAGACATCGACGGAAGCAAAGGAGGTCTGCCGGGCGGCATTCGCATTAAATGGTGAGATCCTCACGAGCCTGTGGACACCCATCTCTTGGCGGAGGAATCCATAGACATACTCGCCCGAGACCACCATCGTCGCGCTCCGTATGCCCGCCTCATCACCCGGCTGCAAATCGACCGTCTCGTATTTGAAGCCTTTCCTCTCACAATACCTTTTGTACATACGCAGGAGTAAATCCGCCCAGTCACAGGCATCAGTGCCACCGGCACCTGAATGGATCGTGATAATCGCATTACTGGCATCCTGTTCACCCGAAAGAAAAGCCCGCAGCTCCACCAGCGCAATTTGTTTTTCTGCGGCGGCACAATCAGCCTGCCAAGCGGCTAGTTCGGACTCCCGCTGGGGGGAGGCCTCTTCGGCGTCGAGGAGTTCTTTCATCGTGACGAGGTCATCGACTTTTGCGGCGGCTCCCTTAAAAGGATTTACCGTTCCCCTGATCGTGGCGAGCTCGGCGACGGTTTTTTGGGCGGCGGCGGGACTCGACCAGAAATCTGTGTCGGCCATACGCGCCTCTAGGTCGGTGATTTTTTTTTCTTTGGCGGCTACGTCAAAGAAACCTCCGTACCTGTTCCACCCGGGTCACAAGTTCATTAATATCGAAAATTACTTCCATTGCCATAATAGGGATCTCGCTAATGCTAAAATTAATACAAGTAGGCAGAATACGACAAAAATGTCCCCGTGTCTTGCATAAAATGTCACGGGTGCATTCTGGTATATATCCACCACACAAATCTGGAACCCCGCCACAAACGGGGCAAAAGCATCACGGATCCTCCCCTTTGGGTCGATCCAGCAGGTCATCCCGGTATTTGTCGCCCGGATCATCGGTCGCCGGGTCTCGATGGAGCGGAATACGGAATTCGCCAGATGCTGGTAGATACCCGACGACTCCCCGTACCACCCGCCATTGGTCAGGTTCACAAACGCGTCACAGCCGATTAAAACCCGCTGCTGCGAAATGGACGGGAATAAATCCTCAAAACAAACAAGCGGGGCAATCCGCAAGTTATCCGGGCCCACCACAAAAACCTTTGGATCTTTACCGGGGTAAAACCCATCCCCGATCGGGACCACCTTGCGCAACCACGGCATCCAATCGCGCAGGGGGACATATTCGCCATACGGCACCAGATGCATTTTGTGGTAGTACTCAAAAGAACTTTGCCGGGGGCCGATGAGGAATGCCCCGGTGTAGTCCTTTCCGTCGACCAAGTCATTTGACCCGAAAATAAAGGTGTAACCATTATCCGCCGTGAGTTTGCCGATCGCCTCAAAGACTTCCTTATTCTCCAAATAACCATCTGGAGTGGCGGATTCCGGCCAGACCAGCAAATCCGGTTTGGCCAAAGCCGCACTCTCCGTGAGGCTCGTGTAGGTATCCAAAATCGAATAAAAGCGTTTATTATCCCATTTCTGGTCTTGGGGAATATTCCCTTGGACCAAGGCTATCCTGAGTTTAACCGGCACAATCGGGTGCGACTCAAAAAGGCAGACCATCCCGTAACCATAAGAAACCATGATCATGGCCATGCCTACGGTAAAATCTAAATGCGGGCGTAACCTGAAAAGCTGAAAATCATTCCTCTGCCTGATCATCATCCGGATCTCGACATTTAACCTCATGATCGTGAGCAAGAGGATCACATTGACAAAAACGATCATAAACGACAGGCCATAGACCCCGAAATGATCGGCAATCTGGATCATGGGCAAATTGCGGTACAGGCTCACCCCGAGGTTATTCCAGGGGAATCCGCTAAAAAGATGGCCCTTCACCCATTCGAGAATGACCCAGGCCGCCGCTGCCGACAGAGCAAATTGCAAATTGCTCACGGAAGACAGGATTTGATTCCGCCTCCATTGCAAGGTCACTACCATGGACCAAAGCCCCATGCCGATGCCCAGATAAAGGGCGAGGATCAATACCCCCCCCACAGTAACGTGCCCGATCCATGACAGACTGATTACAAAATAGATAAATCCGCTCAACCATCCCCAACCAAAAGCTTCCCTCATCCGGGTAACGTTGTATTCCCCCGCACCACCTTCCCGCTCCTCCGCCGTCAAAGCCGATTTACCCCCGCGCAAGACATAAAGCAGCGGGGTCAAAGCCAACCACGCCATTCCTGCCCATTCCATTTTCGGGAAAAGACTCGCGAGCAAAAGTCCTGTCGCCAGGCTGCCGAGGGCTAGCAGAGCAAATTGTTTCGCGAGGGGGTTCATGGCTGCAAGGGTATCCTCTCGCCAGAGGCTTTAATTTCGACGATCAACCTTGGATAATACCATTTGCCCATTTGCCTTTTAGCCTCCACATAGATAATGCCACTGCCTTTCGGGCCCGAAATGGGAATTTCCAATGAAGCCTCACCGGACGGCCCGCTGATATTAATATTTCCCGAGACAAAAAAGCCTTCTTTAAGCGGTGCTCCGAGTTTTGCCTGCACTGCCTCACTCTGTTTTGATATCTGTAAGGCTCCCTGATAAGGCTCCGATGATTTCATCGTCCCGAAAACAAACACAGCGATCAGTCCGATAAAAACGGCGAGACAACCCACCATCCCGAGTACCACAGCGGGAATGAACCACTTCCAATTCCGTTCTATCCAAGAAGGTTCTTTTGTCGGCATGACAAGGGGTGGTGTTTGGGAATTCATCTCTCGTTTATATGATGATACCACCGCCCTGCAAGCCGTAATCCCGATAATTAATCACAAATCCAATCCCCCGCTGATGAAGCATCCTCTGTCAGCGGCTAAATCAGACGGCTTTTCCAGTATCCGGGTTACTGCCAAGAAACGTCTCTAAAATCGTCACACCATTCGGAAAGGAATTTTTCTAATGGATGCCCATCAGCTAGGAATAGAATATTCTCGGATCGTGTTTTATGGGGGTGTGGGATGATCAGGCGGGCAAAACAATCCCGTTCAATTAACGGGCGGTAGAGTGACTTAATTTCCTTCATTACCATCCTCCTGGAGACAAAGGCTTTATATCCCTTGTTTCTGAGAAACTGTATTGATTCCTCATTTGATGGTGGTATTTCAATAAAAATGGCTGTGACTTGATCAGGGGTAAGTTTATCACCGGCGGAGGATAATACCTCAAAATCTGGTCCGTCCACATCCACTTTAAGGAAATCAATACGACCTTGGAACGATTCAATGACCGCTTTAAGAGTAATACAATCAGAGCCAGAAAATCGGTCGTCTGTATTTAGGGCGCAGGGTTTTCGTATTAATTGACAGTGCTTGGCTAATGCAGGATTACCGTCAAGGGATTGCTGGAGTATATCACACACCTCTTGCCGAGCCTCGATGAGGACCACATGAGCATTTTTGCGTCTAGACGCGAGAAAACCGATCAAACCTGTGTGAGCTCCGCAATCAATAAAATTAGCGTTTAGTGGAAGGTAATGATCAATATAGAACTGTAATGGCGCCTCTATTTCTTCATACGACCAAAATACTCTCTCATTATGCCTGAAATAGTCCAAATGAAGGTTAAGTCCTGGGTGTATTTCTAAGGGGGAAAGTTTGTCAGGGAAAAATGGCTTTAAAAAATTCTTAAAAGCCGATTTAGACTTAATAAATGGATATTTCTTAAATAAACGACGGGCAGTTTCAGTAGTGATTAAATTCATTGTTTAAGGATATAAAAAGGATTATATACAGAATGCTCTAATATCTGTCAATTAAACCGATCATTCAAACTGTTCGGCTTCTTGTAGTCAAAGGTCGTGGGACGGATGCGTCGCCCTTACAGGGCTCTGGTTATTTTTTGACGATAAACCCAGGGCGTTGCCCGTGGGCTGGTATGGTTCGCCCCGTTGGGGCTGGGGAGAGGAAAAGTTGGAACTTGAAAGGGGGGCGCGCGCCATCCACTGGTGAAGTGGGCTGGTATGGTTCGCCCCGTTGGGGCTGGGGAGAGGAAAAGTTGGAAGTTGAAAGGGGGGCGCGCGCCATCCACTGGTGAAGAAATCTGCGCTAATCTGTGGATAAATATCCCTCCGCTTGGCGATCTTGGCGTTTTGGCGGTTCAAAACTTCTGCGAGCGCTACTTCTTCCCGGCCGCATCGCGGAAGGGGCGGGTCAGCTCGAGCTTGAATTTATCGAGGATCCCGTTGACGAATTTTCCGGAGTCGGCCGTACTGAAACGTTTGGCGATTTCCACGGCCTCATTAATCGAGACGACCGGGGGAATATCATCGCGGTGAAGCATTTCAAAAATCGCTAGGCGCATGACATTTTTATCCACAGCGGCAATCCGGTGGAAATCCCAGTTCTGGGCATAAGCTTTGATTTTTGTATCAGACTCGTTACGGTGCTCAAAGGCCCCACGGATCAATCCGTCGGCAAATTCACGTGTCCTCTTGCTAGCTTCGGAATTCTCCGGTATCGCCCAAAAGTCTTCCACGGCTTTGTCCAGGTCAGCCTCTGCATTCATCTCATGCTGGTAAAGGAACTGGACTGCTTTTTCACGTGCATCTCGTCTGTAACCCATAAGTCCCCGACTTTCTAATCAATCCCCACAAATTGCGCTAGTCTTTAATGTGATTTCTTCACGATTGATTCCACGAGCGAATCAATCGTGGATTCCTCGGCCTGAATAAAGTCTGTGAATCCTTGGGCGCGCAATTTGCGCGAAGTTTCCGGGCCGATGGTGGCAAATTGCACTTTGGAATGGTCGACTTTGAGATCCAAGCGAAAATAATTCTCCACAGCGGAGCCACTGGCAAAAACTACCCAATCAGGAGCCTGCTCCACGAGCAATTTGCATGAACCATCCGGGTCCCCGGTTTCCGGGAGCGTCCGGTAAACCTCTAAGCTCACACAATCAATCCCCCGCGCAATCAATTCATTTGTCATCACCGGCACGGCGAGATTCCCATGCGGCCAGAGAACCCTTTGTTTCGAAGTGGAATGACTGAGGATAGTCCCGAGTGCAATAGAAAGACCTTGGGCGGTTTTTTCCTGGGCTTCGAGATTTACTTTCAAACCATATTCCCGGACTTTGGCTGCTGTGGCCGGGCCGACGACAGCAATTTGCGCGGGACCAATGGCCCGGATATCACCTTTGACGGCGATGGCCTGATCCAGAAAGTGGGTAACGGCATTTGGACTCGTAAAAACAAGCCAGTCGAAGGAGTTCACCAAACCATTTTCCAGCCAAGGGGCGGCATCCACCCCCTCAATCCTGATCGTGGGTAGCTCAATGACATCCGCACCGGAAGCAAGTAACTTTGACACGAGTGCGCTGGACTGTTCCCGCGTGCGTGTCACGACGATTCTTTTTCCAAATAGGGGCCTAGTCTCAAACCAATTTAATGTGTCCCGGAATTTCACGACCTCCCCGACGACGGTGACGGCCGGGGCTGTGAGATGAGCCGCCTCTACTTTGTCCCCGATATCGGCAAGCACACCGACGACGGTTTTTTGGCGTGCATAAGTCCCCCAGCTAATGACTGCGACCGGAGTCGAGCCGGCTAGGCCATTACCCGTGAGTCTTTCGCAAATTTCCCGGATTTTGCCCACGCCCATGAGGATGACTTTTGTCCCGGGATATTCCGCGACTTTTTTCCAATCGACACCACGGTCGAGTTTATGCGGGTCCTCATGCCCGGTGATGACGGTAAATGAGCTAGTGATCCCCCGGTGGGTGACCGGGATACCCGCGTAAGCGGGGACGGCGACGGACGAACTAATCCCCGGCACAATCTCAAAGGCTAACCCGGCCTCTGCGAGGGCAAGGGCCTCTTCCCCACCACGACCAAAAACGTAAGGGTCTCCGCCTTTGAGACGGCAAACGGTTTTACCTTGGCCTGTGTACTCGACAAGCAGGCGGCAAATCTCTTCCTGCCTGATGGAGGAACGGGAATTTTTCCCGACAAAAACCTTCTCGGCATCTGCACGGGAAAATCGCAGCAGGGCAGGGTTACACAAATAATCATACAGGATCACATCCGAAGCCCGGATGCACTCCACGCCCCTGACCGTGATGAGCCCCACGTCACCCGGTCCGGCACCCACGATGTAACAAATTCCATTCATAAGAGTCATTTGAGTATCGAGATAACTAGTTTTTAGTATCTTGTTTTTTTAGATAGTTTATCAGTCCGCTGATAAGGCGAGCACATTCAAGGGATTTAACACGAATACCCACAGCCGAATCATGAGAAATCAACTCGGCATCCTCAGCCACATACGCAAGGCTACGAACCTCCGCTGCTGACGCCCTTGTAATATTAAAAAAATGAATCTTTTCGGCTTTGCCCGCCCTTTCAAAACCCTCGGCAATATTTGACATGGTAGAAACACTGGCACGCTGGATTTCATCTTTGTGTGAATAATCCCTGATCGACTTAAAATCCCCGTAAATCTTTTGCGTCAATTGCCGAGCAATTTGCCACGAAACAAGATCTTCAAAAGGTTTTATGACCGCCATGAAGGAACTAAAAACAAGATACCAGATACTATCAACTATTTTAACTCCGCCGCCAGACTCTTTCCGAGGATTTCCGCATCCTTGGCTTCCCCTTTGATTTCGGCGGCGCGGCGGTTTGTGCCGTCTTCATTAAAGACCACAGCTTTGAGATGGATTTTCCCTTCGGTGCAAAGGGCGTAGGCTGCGAGGGGAACCTGACAGCCCCCACCGAGGGAAAGGAGGAACTGGCGTTCGGCAACCACGGCCTGGGCGGTAGCAAAATGATGGACCCGGGAAACAATATCAATGATGCGCTGGTCATCGGCGCGGATTTCAATTCCCAGCGCCCCTTGCCCGACAGCCGGGAGCATCAGCTCGAGAGACATTTTTTCACCATAAACCACATCGACCCGACGATAGACCTCCTCGGCTCCGGCGGCGATAAAGGGATTTGCCGCACGGGCAAGAGCTGTTTCAGAACGCGGTAATTTATTTGCATCATATTTGCCGTCGGTAAAGCGGTAACCGAGGCGGTTTAACCCCGCAGAAGCCAGGAGCATCGCATCAAAATCAGGGGATTCACAAAGCTTGAGGATCCTTGTTTCCACATTACCGCGGATCTCGACGATTTTCAGGTCTGGCCGGGCAAATTGCAACTGCACCTTCCGGCGCAAACTGCTCGTAGCCACCGTCGCGCCTGCGCGCAAATTGCCCAAGCCACCTTCCGTCTTTGAAATAAAGAAGTCGGAGACATCCTCACGTTTTGGCACAGCCCCGAGGATCAGTCCTCCGGGCAGCTCCACAGGTAAATCTTTTAAACTGTGCACTGCCAGGTCGATTTTGCGTCGGAGGAGGGCGACCTCGAGTTCCTTCGTGAAAAGTCCTTTGGTACTCTGGGAGACTTTTGCGAGGGAAAGATCCTGACGTTTGTCCCCCGTGGTTTTAATAATCTGGATTTCAAACCGCAATTTCGGATGAGCTCGCTCGAGGAGTTCACGCATTTGATGCGCCTGAGCCAGGGCAAGCGCGCTGCCGCGTGTTCCGATCCTTACGAGTGTCTGATCA
>JAWXBN010000049.1 GCA_034440155.1 Verrucomicrobiota bacterium
AGTGGACACTCCCCTTCGCCAATCAAAAGGATACCCCGCGGTGGCTCATGCCTTCCCTCTTTTATAAAAAGAACCGCCAGACATTCATCGGATGGCTCCCGTCCATCGAAGGAAAGAATGATATCGTCAAAATGATCAATGATTATTGGACTTTTCGCAGTGACCTGATGGCCGTGCCCATGACGATGGGTTTTCAAGGGGATATTTCCGCTGCCATGGTCATGCCAGAAAGACAAGCAGGGCACATGACGGCACTGGGTTTTGATAATCGCCCCGGTCAATTTTCCCTTGTTGGTACCTGGCCGTTGAGGGATGAGCCCCGCACGCGTGATCTTTCAAAGCACGATGAAGTCGCCGGGATGATGGCCAAAGGGATCGACCCCGCGGTTATCGAATACGCAACGATCGCACCGGCCGAGAAAAAGATAATTTGTTTCTGGCTCTTTGACGGGGATGGTGACCCGCATGCTTATAACCCTATATTAAGGGAAACCTTTGAATACTGGGATCCCGAGTTCGAGATCACACCATGGTATCCGACAAAGGAGGCCATCGAACATGCCGCCCACGGCCTTTACCACTGGCATTACGATGATGAACACCGCGCCCTTTGGGAGACGAATCATTTCTCCGCTGCGGCAGCAAATAATCCGAAGCAGGTCCACCGTTTCGAGATGCACACCGGATTTGTCAGCGGTACACCATACGCCCATGCACTGCGCCAGTATGGTTTGAGATTCGGGCGTGCGGGAGAGGCCGAGGCCGGGCGCAAATTGCTCGACCATATGTGTGAGAATCTCACCCCTTGGGGGACTTTCTGGAGTGTTTATTATAAGGAAGGAAAACGTTGGGGCACCGGTTGGCATTCAGCTGAGGAATGGCAGGCGACACCGGGAAAACCATCCGAGGAGCTCCAGGCCAGGACTTTGGCCGATGCCACCCTTTATGCCGCCCGTGCAGCGATAGCGGAAAGTGAAAATGATAAAAGTAAAGTGCTTTGGACCGGGGCAGTAATCCGGAACCTTGATTTTGTAGTCGGAATCCAACGCGAGGATGGTAACCCCGGGCAAGGTTACTCGAAAGACGATGGGCGCGTGATTTACTGGGATAGCCATGAGGGGTTGCTTTGGATTGCAGCCTTGGTGGAGGGTTATCGGCTAACGAGGAATAAAACCTATCTGGACAGCGCGCAGAAAGCAGGCCGTTATTATGAACCTTTTGTCCGAGATGCCTATCTGACCGGAGCCCCCGAGGGAGCCCGCTACCAATCAACATCCGAGGATCCGATGAATGGGGTTATTTCCTATACAAACCTATGGCAGGCCACAGGGGAAAAGGTCTGGCTCGATCTGGCCATTCTTTGTGCGGAATTCCTCATGACTTACCGTTGGCAATACAATACAGTTTTTCCGGAGAAAAGTACTTGTGGGGCATACGGTCTGAAGACAAAAGGTTGGGATATTTCCTCGCCAAATAATATTCATATCCATCCTTATGGTTTGGGATGTGTCCCTGAGATGATCGAGCTCTGGAAAGCTACAGGGGACTCCTATCTCATGAGGCAGAATGTAAATTGCGTCTTGAGCCTCCACCAGATGATGGCTCCCTATGACGGGTGTATGGATGGGCGCCGGGGGATGATTACGGAACGTTTCTATCAGACGACTGACGATGGTTCCAAAGGCCAGAGCCTGCCCTTGTCGCACAGCTGGTGTAATGGCCTGATCCTCCTCGCGGACCTGTGCCTTTTGGACAAGGGGCACCTCTTTATCGATGAGGAGAGCGGGGGGGTTTTTGTTTATGAGGCCATTAATCTGCGCAAATTGCGCGGCGGCGTATTCGTGATTAATAATCCTTGGGATACCGAGCTCAAGCTAAAAGTCACCGTCCGCAAATTGCACGGATCAAAAAGAAAATACCCCGCGCAAATTGCTCTGCCCGCAAAGGGTACAGTCGAAATAAAAATCTGATTGGGTCCATTTTAAAAGATTTATTCAGGCAGAGAGGATGAATTTCTTTTTTTCATCATAGGGTAAGGGGCGGAGGATGCGGATGAGATTGATGCGTTCACCGGCATTCTTCTTATCAAGCTTTCTGATAAATCGCCTCCCCATTTGGTTGGCTTCACGATAGCGCTCCGCAATTTGCGGGGATGGATAGGAAAAGGTTTCCCGGTCAAAGAGCCATTCATCGAGCCAGCGCTTGTGGGAGGGGGAGAGCGCCGTGTGACCGTTGCCACGGGATATGCAGTGTTTCAGGACGAGGTAAGTATCGATTTTCCCCTGGAGTTCGAGGTTTGAGAGGAAAGATGCCGATGAGATTTCCTTTTGGCCATCGAGGAAAAGGAGGATCGCGTGGAGGGCATGATTAATCTCTTCGATAAAAGTGATAAAATCCCGGATATTGATGTCACTCAGCGTCTCCAGGGGATGATTATTTTCGAGGCGGGAGATGACGCCGGGTGAATAATAAACGGCTATGCTGAGGGCCTCGCCGGTTTTTCGTAAATAAACACGTCCTTGGTGGGAAAGGTAATCTGTCTCTTTGCCGGACATGCGGGCAAGCTCTACTGAGCGCCTGGGCCCGATAATAAAATCCTCAAGGTTTACCCCGATGGGGGCGTAGGTACGCTCGAGAAGGTTTTGGATTTTTCTCAGGAGTGTCATGGGTGAGGGGGATAGTCAAAAAGTGGGGTCACATGCCAGTGCAGGAAACGTTCTGTCATATTATTCAGGGCTGTCCGGACAAGGGTAAAATCGTCGGCGAGCCTTTCATAGACATGGTCGAGGTGATGACGCCGGGCCAGTACATGATGGCTGAGAATCTTGTACTGGGCTGCTCCGATTTGTTCGTAGAAATCGAGGGAAGGACTGCCCCGGCGCTGCATCCGAAATTCCACATTCTCATGGAAAATACCCGTCATATAAAGAGCAAGATTACCGATGTGTGCCTGGATCGCAAAAGCCTGTTCGGAGGTGCATTTTTGTAGGAGGATCAGCATATCTGTGACATAGCGGAGGTTTTCACCGGGGATCTCGCTGAGTTTTTCTGTATTTTCCTGCCGGGCAAAATGAGTGAGTAGGGATGAGATATAATCCGCCAAATCCCTATCGTCGATTCCCATATCAAGCAAGACACGGCGCACCAATACATAAAAATAGAATGTCGGAGAGATATTATGGCAGGCGGGACTTTCGATTAAATGGTCAAAAACAGATTCATGATCCAAGAGATCATCACGCAGGCGGTTATCGGTGAGGAGCTCACCAAGGGAGACAATGCGTCCTGTACGGGTAACTAAGGTTTCGATGAGAAAATCAAAGTCCCCCACAGTGAGAGTATCGCGGCAATTTGCTCTAACCATATTACGCCCTCCTAGATGCCTATAGCATAATCGTGATTGATGA
This sequence comes from Verrucomicrobiota bacterium, assembly GCA_034440155.1. Lineage (NCBI taxonomy): Bacteria > Pseudomonadati > Verrucomicrobiota > Verrucomicrobiota bacterium. The sequence goes on from JAWXBN010000049.1 coordinate 3,408, forward strand.
TCATTTCAAGTATTCTCATGAGCATGACCTATGCCAGAAAAGGATCAGGATTGAATGGACTGGATCGAACCAATCCCATACGGATCAGAGGGGGGGGATCGGTCCTGTTAGGGTTATGATTTCTTTTTAACGGAGATCACGCCTTTGTGGCGTCGAGAGCAAGTTGCTGCTCGATAGCGATGTCTATGCGTGCCTTTTTGGGGCTTTCCAGCATGGGCTTAAGGAATCGGGCGGTGTGGGAAGTCGGATGTTTGGCGACTTGCTCAGGCGTGCCGCAGGCGATGATTTCACCGCCGCCATCTCCACCCTCGGGACCCATATCGATAATCCAATCAGCGGTTTTGATCACATCGAGATTGTGCTCGATAATCACCAGCGTATTACCCGCCTCACGGAGCTTGAGCAAGACCTCGAGTAATTTATCCACGTCGGCAAAATGCAGGCCTGTGGTAGGCTCATCAAATATATAGAGTGTGCGTCCGGTGGATTTTTTGGAGAGTTCAGTAGCGAGTTTAACGCGCTGGGCCTCACCGCCGGAGAGTTGAGTGGCGGGTTGTCCGAGGCGGATGTAACCGAGACCGACCTCGGCGAGGGCGTAGGATTTTTCCTGGATCTGGGGGATACTGCGGAAAAAGCTTAAGGCCTCATCCACGGACATGGCTAAGACATCGGCAATATTTTTACCTTTATAAGTGATTTCTAGGGTTTCGCGGTTGTAACGTTTTCCGTTGCAGATTTCACAAGTCACATAGACGTCGGGAAGGAAATTCATTTCGATTTTTTTGACACCATCACCTTCACAGGCCTCACAGCGTCCGCCCTTGACATTAAAGCTAAAGCGACCTGCGTCATAACCCCTGATTTTCGCGGTGGGAATCTGGGCGAAAAGATCGCGGATATCGTTGAACATACCCGTATAAGTACAGGGGTTTGATCTTGGTGTCCTGCCAATCGGGGCTTGGTCGATGACGATAACTTTATCGAACTCATCCATACCCCTTATCTCCGTGTGTTTTCCGGCGATATCCTTCGAGCGATAGAGTTTTTTGCTCATGGCCTTACAAAGGATATCCATTACCAGGGTGCTTTTACCAGAGCCGGATACCCCTGTGACACAAGTGATTAATCCGGCGGGGATACGGGCGGTGACATTTTTCAGGTTATTCTCATTGGCCCCGCGTATTTCAAGATGGATATTTGAGGGGGCTTTCCGTTTTTTCGGGATCGAGATATTCAGGTCACCGCGGAGGTATTGGGCGGTGAGTGAACGGTCTGACTCGAGGATTTCGGCTAGTGTACCGGCAGCAACGACTTCACCCCCGAGGACTCCAGCACGCAATCCCATATCGACGATGTAGTCAGCCCGTTTGATCGTATCCTCATCATGTTCGACTACGATGACTGAGTTCCCCAGATCGCGTAAGCCTTCCAAAGTCTGGATCAGGCGTTCATTATCACGCTGGTGGAGACCAATGCTCGGTTCATCAAGGACATATAATACACCGGTCAACCCAGCTCCGATCTGGGTGGCCAGTCGGATGCGTTGGGCTTCCCCCCCAGAGAGGGTCGCATTTTCACGGTTAAGATTCAGATAATCGAGTCCGACATTCTTGAGGAAAACCAGCCGGGAGAGGATTTCCTTGAGGATGGGCTCGGCAATCACCTTATCCTGAGGGGATAAGACCAGGTCATTAAAGAACTCAATGGCATTCCCGACGGAAAGACAGGTGATTTCCATGATGCTTTGCCCCACCATTTTTACGGCCAAGACTTCCTTGCGCAGACGGGCTCCGTTACAAACAGGGCAGGGGAGGCGATTCATGAAACTTTCGGTGCGCATGCGGGCAAGCGGGGATTTGGACTCGGTATGGCGGCGTTTGAGGTTCGGAATGACGCCTTCAAAAACTTTTTCATATTCGACCATACGACCGCCTTTGACCATTTTAAAACGGATTTTTTGTCCGTTTGAACCGTGCATGATGGTGTTGCGTAGGGCCTCGGGCAAATTGCTCCAAGGGGTATTCGCATCTTGCCCGAATGCATCGACGACGGAACGCAGAAGATTTTGAAAAAAGGCCTGAGTGGGTTTACCACCCTTTGCCCAAGGGGAGACGACGCCTTCGATAATCGTTTTTTTCGGGTCAGGAATAATCAGGTTTTCATCAAAAATCATCGTCGTGCCGAGTCCCCCGCATTCCGGACAGGCACCTTTTGGATTATTAAACGAGAACATGGAGGCGGTGAGTTCTACGCCGACAGTACCATGGACCGGACAAGAATAATTCTCACTATAACTTTTCTCCTTCCATTTTGGTAATCCGTCAGTACCGGTTTCTTCAATGAGCAGGATCATGTTCCCTTTACCCTGGCGCATGGCCAGCTCCACGGAGTCGGCAATCCGGGGCCGTAAACGTTCTTCAACTGCCAGACGGTCAATAATCACATCAATAGAGTGTTTCTTTGATTTGATGAGGGCAGGCATAGTCTCGGTAATATCGACGATTTGTCCATCGACCCGGACGCGCAGAAAACCTTCTTTTTTGATTTTTTCGAAGATATCGAGTAATTCCCCTTTTTCATTCTGGACCGAGGGAGAAGCAATCATGATCCGCTTACCCACCATTTTTGTGGCGATGGAATGGATGATATGTGAGATCGTGGAATGCTCCAGTATGACCCCACAATGAGGACAATGGGGTGTGCCTACATGGGCGAAAAGAAGCCGGAGAAAATCATAAATCTCTGTCGTCGTCGCGATAATGGAACGTGGGTTACTGCCCGAATTCCTCTGCTCGATAGCGATGGCCGGGGAGAGGCCTTCGATCTGATCGACATCGGGTTTATCCATGAGATCGAGAAATTGCCGGGCATAGGTCGAGAGGCTCTCGACGTATTTGCGTTGGCCCTCGGCAAAGATAGTGTCAAAAGCGAGGGAGGATTTTCCTGAACCGCTCAATCCGGTCATGACAACGAGCTTTTCACGGGGTAGGGTAATACTCACATTCTTGAGATTGTGAACCCTAGCGCCTTTGATAGTAATCAAATCTTTAGACATGGACTGTCAAAATCCCGTTTTCTGACGTTTGATTAGACTAACAAGCAAGGGGGAGGGCTTACAATAAGATTTATAGTGAAATTCATATTTTTCTCGCCGGCTGGATGAGTTTGAATTATCTTTGAAATATGAAGAAACTCCTCACATCATCTTTTATCCTTATTGCATTTGCTTATTTTTCAGTTCCTGCTTTTTCCCAGGAAACAGCGAAAGAGTTGAATCACGGTTATGCCTTGCTTCACCAAATTTCTTCCGAATCGAAAAATACGGGAATGATTTTTATCGTCAAAAATGGCTCAAGTGAGGTTCATTCATTGACGGGAGAAGCCGACAAAATCATGTCAAAGATATCTTCTAAATTAGAAAACTGGGCCAATCAGGATTCTACCCTCGATATTAAACACACAGGACAGTCTAAAATTGAAAGAAGGGCTAGTAAATTTGATGGTTCTTCTACCAAAAGTCTTTTAATGGATTCCAGTGGACGTCGATTTAATATGATGCTGACAGTCGTGAACTACGAGTCCGTGAGTTATACATTTGATTTAGTAAAAGCAATCCTCCGCTTCGAAACAAACCAAGATCGCAGGGCTACATTAAAAACTTGGTCTAGTGACCTTAACTCCCTCCAAAGTAAAATCGTGGCAGCCATGCTTTCTACCGGACAAAGTAAGTAAGGTAGTAAAAGCCTTAGACTCTAAAGCAAGACGGGATGGGGTAAATATATCCAAGTCAAATCTTGCTTGCAGCCATCCCATTTTTATCCATTATTGTCAATATTAATTCCAGTTTCGATATTGACTGGAGTTAAACATTAAAAATCTATCTCAATTAAAAAAAAAGGCTAAATATGGAAAACCTTACACGCAAATTGCTCATCGGACTGGTCACATGCACCTTGGCTCTCTGCTTATTGTCAGGATGTAATACGACATCAAGTTCATCTACACAGAAATCAAAACCTTCAGTGACGGGAAATACGGGTACCCTGACTGTTCAAAATCCACATGAATACTGGATGATGGCGGTAGTCGATAAAAAGTTTGGTTGGATCGCCCCCTTCGCATCAAAGACATTCCACCTGCCTCCGGGTAACTATACTGTCAAGCTCCGCGACAGTCAGGAGTTCCCTTTGGGTAGTTACCCTGTGACTGTTCAATAAGACAGCCTTCTGTATTCTCGAAAATTCCAACCCTGGAAAATCCAGGTTGGTTTTTTTGTGGAGTAGATGCATTTGATATTCGGATGAGGGTGATTTTCACTCCATACCCCCATTAATCAGGGATAATAGCAGACTACCTTTTCGGCATTTACAGGCAGGAAGGAGTCGATGCCCGTTACCCCGTTCGGAAGCCTACAGGGGGATCAATCCCCGTTCATGAGGGGTGATTTGGCTTATCATTAGATTTGAAAATAAAAAAACGGCAATCCGTTAAAAGATTGCCGTTTTTTATAAAAGATTTTTTTTAAAAGCTTAACCTTTTACAACGAGTGCGTGGAAGGCGGCCCAATCATCGAAGTTATTCAGGTTCACTGCGTCCTTAAATTTTCCGTCATCTTTCATGCAAGCTGAGTCGAGGATGGATGTACGGACTTCATCCTTGTGATGATATCCGAGTATAGCTTCATTGAGTTTTTTAATAGAGGCTTGATCGATATTTCCCTCTTTTTTCTCAAGGATCCAAGCTTCAAAAGCTGAATAGCTCGGACTTTTATCTTTGAAGAAAGCTTGGACATCATCTTTGGAGATGCCGAGGCAGTCGAGGACCATCATGTCATATCCTGGAGAGCAGCAACCGTAATCTTCAGGCAACAAGCCTTTGGTAAAAAGGATGCATTTCTGCCACAGGCGTGGCAAATGAAGGATTCCGAGGGAACCGGCGGTGCCGGAACTGATAGTAGGGACGATTTTTGTAATCATAATTCTATTTTTCTTTGTGTTAGGGGTAGTTGTTGAATAAAAAACTATTTTTTGTAGGCCTCTCCGACAGCAGAAAGGTTGGTTTGTAAGAGCTGGAAAGATTCCGGCAGTTGTGACATCACCTTATCTGTAAAACGGGCTGTGTCTTTTTTGATTTTTTCAAATGCTTTGTCCGAATACTTTACGGATTTCGGAACCATGGCTTTGAATTTCGCGACACGTTTCTGTGAAATCTCGATGGTTTTCTCGCTGATTTCCCCGTCTTTATATGCCTTTTCTACGGCTTCAAAGGCATTGATCATAATGGATGGTGTGTGGCAGATAAGAACCAAATCACTTCCAGCTTGGAGGGTTTTTACAGCAGATTCCTCAATGGGTAACATCTTGGTAATGGCACCCATTTCCAGATCGTCCGTGACGACGGCCCCTTGGTATTTGAGGGTTTTCCGTAAAAGACCTTCGATAATCACTTTAGAGATCGAGGCGGGATAAGGATCTTTATGGAAACAGGGAAAATGCCCGTGGCCGATCATGATACTGGGGATTAACTTTGATTTAGCCAGTTTCATGTAGGGAACCAAGTCGACTTCCATTAATTGTTTTTTTGTGCGATCAACAAGGGGAAGATTAAAATGGGGGTCTTTATTGGCGGCGCCATATCCAGGGAAATGTTTTCCGCAGGGGAGTACCCCTTCCTTGAGGAGTCCTTTTGCAAAGGCTCCGGCGAAGGCCACTGTTTCAAGGGGATCAGCGGACCATGTCCTATCGGAGACGGAATTATCGACTTCACGTTTTAGTGCGAGATCGACTACCGGGCAGAGATCCCAGTTAAATCCTAATAAACGCATGACTTTACCACCCCAGAGACCGTGCTCATAAGCTAGTGCTGTTTTACCCGTGACTCCAAGCTGTTGTGCCGAGGGGATGACTCCGAGGAATTCCTTGATTCGGTTAACCCGTCCACCCTCGTGGTCCAGACAGATCAAGACATCTTTACCTAATAAATCACGAACTTGGGCATTCAACTCTGCTACAGCCGCTGGGCTGGTGATATTCCGCGCAAAGAGAATGATTCCGCCCGGACGGATAGCCCGCAAATAGGTGCGGGTATCCAAATCAAGTTCAGCCTTAGGTAACCCCACCACGAAATTCTGTCCGAGCGTGGACAAATTTTTCTTTGCCATAATCAAGTTTCTTTTAAGCGATTTTAAAGTCTATACGTAATGCTATTGTTTGGCTGGTGGATTTAACTCAGGAGTAGGCATTTTTTCCGTTGCCGCTATTTTGTAGGCAATATTCGCGTCTTTCTCCAGTTTTTGGAGGAAAGTTTGTAGTTCCTGAGCACGCTTCATATTAATCAGGTATTGTTTAACCTGAGGTGCTGCTTCTTGGAAGGCCACGGTGCCAGCAGGTTTTTTGTCAGTTACTTTAAGGAAATGGTATCCATAGGGGGTCTCAAAAACTTTGCTGACTTCGCCGGTCTTTGCGGAGAAGGCAACTTCTTCAAATTCCGGAACCATTTGTTTACGCCCGAAAAGTCCGAGATCACCACCTTTTGTTTTGCTACCGGGATCTTCAGATACCGCTGCGGCGACCACTGCAAAATCTTCACCTTTTTTCACACGGGCAAGGGCGTCTTCAGCGATTTTTTTCTTGGCGGCTTTTACTGTCGCATCAGAGCCTTCCGGTACCAAAATCAGAATGTGCCTTGCCTCAACCATATCAGGGCGTGTAAAACGATCCTTATTTTGGTCATAGAAAGCTTGGATTTCAGCAGGTGTAGGGTCTGTAGGGACGGGAATAGATTTCTCGATGAAATCACGGATCAAAAGCTGGTCTTGCATGTCCTTCTTTAATGCCGTGAGATTAAGGCCTTGCTCAGTGAGTTGTTTTTCGAGTTTTTCTTTCCCTCCCATACGCTGGGCAATGGTATCGATTTGTTTGTTTAATTCCTCATCGATCTTTTTCTTGTCGCCGGTGCCTGCTTGTTTCAGCAGTAACTCTTTCATGACTAATTGCTGGACGATTTCCTTTTGAATTGATGACATTGCTTGGGCAGGTACTTGGGACTTATCCCAGCCGCGCATGGCGAAAAACTGTTTTTCAGCCTCATCCACCTGTTTTTTAGTGATTTTTATGCCTTTTCCTTCGGCGACAACATAGCTGGGTGAATTAGGATCTTTGGAGCCACAACCTTGGATGGCAAGGATGGTTACTATTGCGATTAGCAATGATGAGGAGACAGCGAGTGATTTTTTGAACATATTCATTTAATGGGATTTAACAGGTTTGAATTATTTTACAATTGAACATTGTACTTCAGGATAAGTTTTTGTTTTTTGTCACTTTCTTTACTTTTCAGAGGGGATGCCCACAATAGCCTCGATTTCAATTAAAGCATCTTTGGGTAGTTTAGATATTTGGATTGTCGTGCGGGCTGGATAGGGGGCGGGGAAATATTCTTGGTAGATTTGGTTGAATTCAGGGAAATGTCCTAAATCAGTCAGGAAAACAGTCGTTTTGAGAACATGGCCAGTCGTCAGGCCTTGTGACTTTAAGATCCCTGAGATATTCTCTAATACTTGTTTTGATTGCTCTTGTATTGTATTTCCAATAATTAAACCGCTTTCAGGATTTAATGGAATCTGTCCAGATAAAAATATAAGGTTCTGGAATTTTATCGCTTGGGAATAGGGCCCAATGGCCTTTGGCGCGAGAGGTGTTGAGATTTCTTCTTTCATTAGATTAGTCTTTTAATGCTTATCATTATACTAATCAAACTGTTTAAGGATTAAAAATCGACTGTAACGATAGAGTAAAATTTTAATAATGTCATTGACCATCAGTCCTATTTTTTTAAGATACGGCTATATTTGTTAACACAAAAGGATAGATAATGGATCTCAAAGAGATAAAACAAATCATCGATTTAATGTCCCGCAATCACCTGACTGAGTTTGAACTTGAGAAAGATGGCTTTAAAATTCATCTCAAAAAAGATGGTGCTGCGGTCCAACATACAATTTCCCCGATGATGTCACATGCGCCCCAAATGACGACGGCTTATCAATTGCCGGTTCAACATTCTGCTCATTCTGTAGCACTTTTACCTTCTTTAGCCCCTGAATTAAAGGCCGATAACCTTAAAGAAATCGTTTCCCCAATGGTTGGAACATTTTATCGCTCACCCTCTCCCGAATCCCCCTCGTACGTAGAGGTGGGAACCCAAGTCAATGAAGATACAGTCGTCTGTATCATTGAAGCAATGAAGGTCATGAATGAAATCAAGGCTGAGGTAAAAGGGGTAATCACAGAGAGTTTGGTTGAAAGTGGTAAGTCTGTTGAGTTTGGTAAGCCACTCTTTAAGGTTAAAGCTTTATAATAAATCCCATGTTTGATAAAATTCTGATCGCAAATCGTGGCGAGATTGCCCTTCGTATCATTCGCGCCTGTAAAGAAATGGGGATTCGTACCCTCGCTGTTTATTCTGAGGCGGATGTTGATTCCCTGCATGTGCAACTTGCTGACGAAGCAATTTGCATCGGGCGTGGACCTTCGAATGAAAGTTATTTAAAAATCGACCGTATTATAAGTGCGGCGGAGGTCGGAGATGTCGATGCGATTCATCCTGGGTATGGTTTTTTGGCTGAGAATGCGCATTTTGCCGAGGTTTGTGAGAGTTGTAATATTAAATTCATCGGCCCGAAACCCTCCTCAATACGATCCATGGGCGACAAGGCTGTCGCACGTGAGACGGCCATGAAAGCCGGTATTCCTGTTACCCCGGGGAGTGATGGAGTTATTGAGACCGAGCAAGAAGCCATTAAGATCGCCAAAAAAATCGGTTATCCGGTCATGATTAAGGCTGTCGCAGGGGGAGGCGGCCGCGGGATGCGGGCTGCCCATAATGATGTGAGCTTGGTAAAAGGATTCCATACAGCTCGTAATGAAGCGGAAAAGGCTTTTGGTAACTCGGCGGTTTATATCGAGAAATTGATTGAGAACCCCCATCACATTGAAATTCAGATTATTGCTGATAAAAAAGGGAAAGTCTTGCATTTGGGGGAACGTGATTGCTCCATGCAGAGGCGTAACCAGAAGATTATCGAGGAATGCCCTTCTCCCATGATGGGGACCAAGGAAGGCATCAAATTACGCGATAAAATGGGCAAAGCCGCTGTAAAACTCGCCGAAGCCGTAAAATATGAGAATGCAGGCACCCTCGAATTCTTGGTTGATGACGAGTATAATTTTTATTTCATGGAAATGAATACCCGTATCCAGGTCGAGCACCCGGTTACGGAAGAGGTTTATGGGATCGATTTGATCAAGGAACAAATCAAGGTGGCTGCCGGATTGCCCTTGACCTTATCCCAGAGCGATATTATACCCCGCGGCCATGCGGTGGAATGCCGGATCAATGCCGAAGATCCGTTTAATAATTTCATGCCCAGTCCCGGCCGTATCGGTCTTTATTATGCTCCGGGTGGCAGAGGAGTCCGGGTCGATTCACACGCCTACAGTGGATACAATATCCCGCCCTATTACGATTCAATGATTGCGAAATTAATCACCATCGGTAAAGACCGGCAGGATGCCATTAACCTTATGCAACGCGCATTAGGTGAATATATCATCCGGGGTGTAAAAACGATTATCCCGCTCCAGCAAATCATCATGAACGACCCGAATTTCCGCCGTGGTCGTTACAGCACCCATTTTGTGGGGAATTTGCTAGAACAAAAAGCCAATTTGATGGAAACGCAGAAGTAGTTTTTTTACCGGAAAATCTGCACGATACTACTGATAGATAAAAAAAAGCCACCGGAGCGATTTGCTGCGGTGGCCTTTGAAAATTAATCGGGGGTTTTCTTTTTCCCCCCTCTCCCCGGATAAACCCTTTTATTTCATCTTTACCCATTTACGGGTAAGAGCGGATTTCTCGACAGCATCGAGGATCGCGTCATTTTTCATACCATCCTCGAAGGTGGGTTGGACACTCTTGCCTTTGACCACGGCATCAATGAAGTCTGCAAAGGTATTCGTAAAGGTGTGTTCGTATCCGATGATATGACCTTCGGGCCACCAAGCATGCCAGTAAGGATGGGCGGCCCCATTAGAAACGATGATATCGCGGAATCCTTTGGCATGGGCTGGATCTCCGTCGTTAAAGAATTTCAGGCGGTTCATATCCTCAAAATCGAAGTAAAGGGAACCTTTTGAACCGTTGATTTCAAGGGTAATATGATTTTTACGTCCGAGGGCGAAACGGGTGGCTTCGAGATTGGCGATGGCCCCGTTTTTGAAACGTCCGATCCAGCTTACTGTGTCGTCGACAGTGACTTTACCGGTTTTTTTGGCTTTTGATTTAGCGCCGGCTAGGCCAGCACCTGAATCATCGAGCAGGGGGCGTTCCTTGATGAATGTTTCCATCAGAGCGCAGACCTCATCGACTTCACCGACGAGGTAACGCCCGAGGTCGATAATATGGGCGTCGATGTCCCCGTGGGTTCCGCTCCCTGCGATTTCTTTTTGTAAACGCCAGACGAGGGGGAAGTTCGGATCCACGATCCAGTCTTGAGCATAACGTGCGCGGAAATGAAAAATACGCTCACCGAGCTCACCGTTTTCAATCATTTGTTTAGCGAGGGCGATGGCCGGAATACGGCGGTAATTGTGGCAAACCATATTCACGACACCGGCCTTTTTGACAGCATCGACCATGGCTTTACACTCTTTTTGGTTCATCCCGAGGGGTTTTTCGCAGAGGATGGCTTTTCCGGCTTTTGCTGCGGCGATGGCGATTTCGGCATGCGAATTATTTGGTGTGGTAATATCAATGATATCAATTTCTGGATCATTAACCACTTTGCGCCAATCGGTTTCGTAGCTTTGCCAGCCGAGTTTGGCAGCGGCTTCAGCGACCTTTTCCTTGTTCCGTCCACAGATTGTTTTGAGGACGGGCTTGGCTTTGGTGCTGAAGAATTTATCGACTTGGCGCCAGGCATTTGAATGGGCTTTACCCATGAAGTTATAACCGATCATTCCGACATTAAGTGTCTTGGCCATAATATGAGGTCTCTTGAATCGTTGGTTTCTGGATATTGATTAAGTTTTTGTTGGGTCTTTCTTATTGACTTAAAGACACCATAATAAAATGTTGAAGGGTTTGCAACTTTTACTATTCTGCATGGCGTGTTAGTCACCGTACTTAAATCAAAATTGCATAAGGCCACTGTAACTGGCGGACACGTCGATTACGAGGGGAGTATTACCATTGACCAGGAATTTCTGGATCGTGTAGGCATTTTACCCTACGAAAAAGTGCTGATTGGCAATATGGCCAATGGCGCACGTTTCGAGACCTACGTGATCGTCGGAGAGCATGGTAAAAAGGAAATCGTTCTCAACGGGGCCACGGCCCATCTCGGTAAAAAAGGTGACCGTCTCACCATCATGACCTTCGCCCAAATGCCCGTCGAGGAAGCTAAGGAATTCCATCCCCGTAAAATTAATCTCGATGCCCAGAATAATATTATCGGATAGTACCTCGGGATCGTAAATATCATCAGTCCACTTATCCGGTAAATCGTGGATAGGAGTATTGCTCATCTCGGCCTATTCGAAGCCCCCCCCATTATTTCAGCGCATTGATTTCTTCGGGTGTGAGCAGGCGGTAGTCGGACATTTTAGCGGTTTGTTTCAGGTAAGATTTTGATAAGAAAACCCGCGAGATGGTCTCGAGGGAGAGCTCTGCAGGCATCCACACCCCGTTAGGGAGTCGAGTGCCGAGATAAGTGATTCTCAGATCGCGCAAGGTAGCAAAGGGCCACGCGAGATAGAGTGATGTGTCCAGATCGGCTTCACAGGCTTTAATCACATAGGCTTGTTTATCGACCCATATTTTTCCAGTGAGGTTATTGAGGACTTTTTGAACCTTTGATTTGGCTTTCATTTTTTTTGAGGGGACAAATGAAAGGACATAACAAAGGCTGTTTTTCTTCATTTGCTCGCCTTGATAGGTGAAGTCATAACGTTTGACGAGCTCGGCCATCTGTAAGGATTCAGAATATTGGAGAGGCGCATTTTTTGTGCGTTCGGGTTTGGGGGCGTCATTTGCTGTGGGCGTAGGGGCACCCTTTACGGCAATTGCCGTGGAGATGGATTCATAAGGGTGGCCGGCTACGATGATTTGTTCACCATTATCATCGATTGATTTAAGTTCGTAGGTAATCCCGGGATTACTGATAACGAGGAATTTTTTGGTCCGGGTCTTTTTGGTTTCACCTTTTTTATTGAGCTTTTCGATGGTGATCATTTCTTCGTAAACGTAGTTCTCCGCCTTTTTGTCGTTTTCTTCTTCAGCCTTGATCACTTTAAGGATGAGTTCCTCGACATTAAAAGGGGCGGCGGACATTACGGCGGGTATCAGGATCAGACAGAGGAGAATTGAAAAAAAAGATGACAGTTGGTTAGCACTCATAAAGTTTAGTTTTCATATCAAAGCGTTATTATCCGTGCTTGCAAGTCTTTCTGTTTTTTCACACATTTTGCGCATCATGTCGCATATCAAACTTTACATTCCCGGCCCCATCGAGGTCAGCCCGAAAACTTTTGAAGCTTTTTGTAAGCCGATGATCGGCCACCGGAGCCAGTCATTTAAGGATATCTATGCTGACATGCAGCCCAAGCTCCAATCCTTGATGTATACTAAACAACTCGTTTATCTTTCGACATCGAGTGCCTGGGGAGTGATGGAAGGGGCAATCCGGAATTTAACGACAAAAAAAGTCCTGAATTGCATGTGTGGGGCTTTTTCAGACAAATGGCTCGATGTGTCGAAGCGTTGTGGAAAACAAGCCGAAGCCTTGAAAGTGGAGTGGGGCAGCCCGGTCATGGCTGACCAGATCGACGCCAGGCTCGCCACCGGGGATTTCGACTCCCTCACCCTCATTCATAATGAAACCAGCACGGGGACCATGAGTCCGCTGGAGCAAATTGCTCAACTCAAGAAGAAATATCCTGATGTCATGTTTATTATCGATGCCGTCAGTTCTCTGAGTGCTGTGAAGATCGAATTCGACAAACTCGGTATTGACGTCTTACTGGCGGGTTCGCAGAAGGCTTTGGCTCTTCCTCCCGGTTTAACCGTTTTCACCGTAAGTGAAGCAGCCATGAAAAAGGCGGAAACCGTCACTGACCGCGGTTATTATTTTGATTTCGTGGAGTTTGAGAAGAATGCTGGACAAAACATGACCCCGAGCACCCCGAGTATTTCGCACATCTATGCACTGCAATCTAAGCTCGATGAGATTCTCGCGGAAGGACTTGATGCCCGTTTTGCCCGTCATGATAAGCTCAATGGAATGGTCCATGAATGGGGTTCAAAAAATGGGTTCACCTTGTTCCCCGAAAAAGGTTATGAATCGAAGTCACTGACCTGTTTTAATAACGGGGCAAAACCCGGTGGGCGAGTGATTGATGTCGCTAAATTCCAGAAACTTGTGAAAGAAAATGGATATTTAATTGACGGTGGTTATGGTAAAATAAAAGGAACTACTTTCCGGATTTCAAATATGGGTGATGAGACGGAAGTCTCTATCAATCAACTGATTGCGGTGCTTGAGAGTGCTTTATCAAAAATTTGATGCCTAGAGGACTCATACTCTCTGACTTACAGACTTAGTAATGTTTTTAAATGATCTTGAGTAAATTCTCTTGATTTTCGATAAACTTTTTGTAACTATCTGTCGCTTAACAAAAAAGAAGCAGATTTCACATCAATCAAGGGGTTTATTATGTCAAACATTACTAAAAGAGATTTAGTCATCCAGATCAGCAATGAAACAGGAATGGTCCAGCAAGATGTCTTAGCTGTTGTCCAGAAAACATTGGATCATATTTCCCACTATCTTGCTGAAGGACGTAATGTCGAACTCCGTAATTTCGGTGTTTTTGAAGTCAAAGTACGTAAACCCCGTGTCGGCCGTAACCCGAATGCCCCCGAACATGACGTTCAAATTCCCGCACGTGCTGTTGTTAAATTTAAGCCCGGTAAGGAAATGCGTAAAATGGTATTGGATTTTGGTTCGAAAAACCTAATTGCTGCTGATGCTAAGGCTTCCGCAGCCAATCCGGCTCCTACCGATTAATAACGAATCTCTTGAGGTGTTGAGTTGTTTGGGTGAGGGCGTGAATCGACAACGGTTCACGCCCTTTCTTTTTTGTCGGGTTCGAGCGGTCACTGTTTTTCTTCCCCCTTGCAGTTATACGTTATTTGCATTAACTAAACTCTCCTTATGTCATTCCAAGTTCTCCCCGGTTTCCGTGATTTTTTCCCAGAAGATTATGCTGTTAAACACTTTATCGTGAGCAAATGGCGCGAGGTTTGTGGCCGTTACGGTTTTATCGAGTACGACGGCCCGGTGCTAGAGTCCCTCGAGCTCTACACGCAGAAGTCCGGGGACGAGATAGTGAAGCAACTCTTTAACTTTACCGACAAAGGCAACCGTGATGTCACCCTGCGCCCTGAGCTGACCCCG
>JAWXBN010000050.1 GCA_034440155.1 Verrucomicrobiota bacterium
CGCGGGGACCGAGGATGCTTCCCCGTAACGTTCTGGAAAAAATAAGTTTCACGCAAAGGCCCATGATTTTCCGTGTGTAGGGCGACCGGCTCGGTTGCCTTCGGGCCAGAGTTTCTCTGGTTACATCCGGCATTCGGCAAGCAGGGCCGCTCGCCCTACAGAAAAAGGGGTTCACCACAGCACTGCTTCCCCCCTTCTGGGGAGCAATTTGCGCGAAAACGGAGATGAAAGTGGAGTTTCCCCGTGTCCCGAAGGGGTGTATTCTTATGATGAAGAGATATATATCTTACTATTAGAAAGATACTTACAACTCTACATCTAACACGTTCCCCGCTCCTTTACAAAACTATTAGCCTGTCCCTTATTTTAGAGGACGAGGGCCTCGGTGCAAATTGCTCCCCCGATGCAGCAGCGTGGTCCCAGCCGCTTTGCTATTTTCCGAATCAAAGGTATCGTTACGGCTCTAGCTAATGAGAAGCAACCGGGCCTTTTGGCCGGGGAGTGTCGCGGGGGCCCGGTGGATGCAGGGGGGGACAGGGCTGCCCGGATAATCGACGGCAATACGCCAGAGGTCGCCGAGCCCGAAGGAAAAAGGCTGCGCCTGCGGGAGGGCGGCATAATGCAGGTCGTAACAATTTTCTCTCAGGTACTCACGGAATCCGTCGTTATCTTCCCCGCCAAAGAGACTGAGGAGGGCGGCACGGATCCCGGGAATATCGGTGCACCTTTGCGCTTCGTCATTGCGCAGGCCTTCGGAAGAGGCCGCATGATAACTGCAAAGATAAGTGTCGGTATCGACCGTGGCACTGTCCACGTGGAAAGAATAAACATCCGTCGGCACGGGCCCTGCATCTGTATCGCAGGGATAATCATGAATGCAATCAAGGATGGGGGAAAGACCACAATCTCGGAGGAGCTGCTGGTCCCCTAGGAGAATATCTCTGGCGGCCCGCCCTTGGCTACTTAAAGAAAGGGCCTTGAGCCGGGATTCATCGACAGTCATGATTCCTGCGTCCACAGCCAGAGCCTCTACGACCTCACTAAAATCTCCGGGTAGGGTACGCCGCCAACACAAGGCATTTACACCATCCCCGAAAGGGGTCCCGACAAGTTCATCAAAACTGTCCACCACCTTGATCCGGTGATAACCCGACGGCAGTGTGAAACGTGGCGTGTGTGCAGTCAATGGGGCTGGGAGATGACTTCAATCGAAGGTTGGCCAGAGGGAGTGGGCACCTGCTGGACCTCTGTCGGGACCACCTCGGCAGCAGGGGCTTGGCTGACCCGGCCTGTCACGGGAGGAAGATGGTCGAAGCCGTAATCAAATAAAGCCACGGCATCACGCCATTTATTCGGGCTATTCAGGAGGGTCAAATAAACCTCCCTCCCGTTTCTTTTTACCACGGCGGCATAAGTGTGCCGGGAGCTATAGGTCCACCCCGTTTTGGCCGAACTCATCCCTGGGTATTTGCCCAGGAGTTTATTATGATTTTTAATCGTTTGACGGCCTTGCGCTGTTTTCAAAACATATACCTTTGTCCGGAAGAGTAGTGCTAGGTCGGGAATCGACGTAGCTTTACGGAAAATAATCATCAAGTCCGAGGCGGTCGTGTACATACCCTCCTTCGGAAGCCCGTTAGGATTACGAAAAACGGTATTTCGACAGCCCAACGCCCGGGCCCGGTCATTCATCATCGCGATAAAATCCGCATCCGACCCGCCTGTATAACGGGCCAAAGCCTTAGCCGCGTCGTTATCCGACCCGATGGCCATGGCATGCATTAAATCAACGACTGAAACGGTTTCCCCTACGATCAAAGGGACATGGCTGGGCTCGACTTTGGTGTCAGATGCGATGATTTTTACCCGTCCATTGATTCCCTTGGTTTGATAAACGAGCAGGGCCGTCATGAGCTTGGTCACACTGGCGGGGGGGTGTTGCTGGTGGGGATTCCTCTGGGCGATGATTTTACCTGTAGCACCATCGACCAAAAGGAAGGCCCGGGCCTGGACCCCCTCGATAGAAGGACGCAAATACGTCTCAGCAGCAAAGGTACCCACTGAACAAAAACAAAAAGCCGCAAGGGCCAAACCTGTCGAAAGCTTTAAAAAATAACCAGACATACGCATCGGGTGAAAATAGGTTCTCAGGGATTCTGGTCAAGCCTCAATCCGGATGAAATAAATCTTCAAATCATCGGGGAGGGGTGAGCCATACCGCCTGTTCTCCTTAAATATTCAATTATTTTAAGAATATAAACGAGTCACCCTGCTCCGAATACTCCCCTCGATGGATGTCCGCTGGTCGGTATCAATGAGTTTGCGCCCATAACGATCCGTCAGGAAAAAATGGTCAATGGCCTTTTTCCGGAGTGTTTCGATTTCGGAAAAATGGATATTAAGCTGCTGGATAGAGAGCTCGTCCATAACCGTAAAAAGAAGTCCTTGTGTGTCGGGAGCCTCTATTTTGAGGCCGGCATATTCACCCGTATGATGGTGGTCCCACTCGATGGTGATGGCGGGAGCTTGTTTTTTCACGGCGGAAATCCATTTTTGGCGGTTATATTTGATGACTGTATTCTCCAGCAGCATCTCTAGGTCGAGTGGGGCAACCGCTTCGAGGGATTGGCCGAGGTAAGCCTCCACTTTCCGTAACTGCATATTGTCCATGGCATGTTCACCCGTGGAGTCGTCCACCCGGAAAATATCCAGTACCACATGGTCATAACGTGTGTAAACACAGGCTTTCTTAATATTCAGCTCCGCGCAGGTCAAGGAACCGGCGATCTTTGACACTAAACCTTTGCGGTCCCAGGTGCAGACAGCCACTTCGGTATAACCCTTTTTCGGGAAATACCGCTTCCGTACCACGGGGGTGACTCCATGATCCCGGCCAGCGGCTAACCGCAGGAAAAACTCATTGATCGTCGAAAGATGGAAAATCAAATCGGCCTTCGTTAATGCCTCCCAATAATGAGGAGGCATATTCTCCAGATGGGAATAAACCTCCTCGACCCCTAAAGTAGGGGGGAGTTCATTCAGTATCTCATGGAGGGCACACGGGAGTAATTTGATATCTGCCGGCTTGCTCATATAGGGTAGTGCTGTCATTGTAAATATTTGATTAAAAGTTGCTTAGGCGATTTCTGGTTTTTTCACCTTAACCCCAGCCACTCCTCTCTACTAAGCAAATCCCATACCATCTTCCCTTCTTTCCCGTGACTATCATCATGAACAAGCGAGAATACTTCTGCTTTCATGAGAAATGAATGCTCTTGGAAAATGCGGCGGGGTGTGCTGGAGTAGGAACCGTATTCGTCAAAACCTTAATCGGAGCTTGGCAGAAAAGCCAAAGCCCCCTGATATTTCGGAGCCTTTTTATGCGTCTTTATCTTGATACCCCACAGAAAAAAATAATCATTGTCACTGACCCGGCTGCGGCGGCCCGTTATGCCGCCGACCTCTTTAAGGATTGCGCTCAAAAGGCGATTGCCAAAAACGGGTTATTCACTGTCGCCCTGTCGGGGGGATCTACCCCGAAAGCCCTCTATCACTTGCTGGCGACGGACGAATCTTATTCGAAACAAATTGCGTGGGAGAAAGTGCATCTTTTCTGGGGTGATGAGAGGTTTGTCCCGGCGGATCATCCGGAGAGTAACTATCGTATGGTCAAAGAGCAAATGCTCCACCTGCTTTCGATCCCTGCGGACAATGTCCACCGGATCATCAGCGAAGGCGTCGAACCCGAAGAATGTGCAGCGGTTTACGGGCGCAAATTGCGCGCCTTTTTTGGTGAACACAATTTGCTGAACTCCTGTGGTGGCCCGGCCTTTGACCTTAATTTCCTCGGACTCGGGCCCGACGGTCACACGGCCTCGCTTTTTCCAGATTCCAAAGCTCTCTCCGAGACACATCACTGGTGCGCGGCAAATTGGGTGGAGAAATTCAACTCTTGGCGGATTACCCTGACCTATCCCTCGATCAATAGTGCCAAATGCATCGCCTTCCTCGCTGTGGGTCAGGATAAAACTGAGAAGATCAATCAAATCCTGGGCCCGGACGCCGCCTCGTATCACTACCCCGCCCAAGGCATCAAACCCACTGATGGTGCATTGCTCTGGGTACTCGACGAGGTCAGTGCGGGCGGTCTCTCCTAAATCCAAAAAATCGGGGGGGTCCGCTGGTTAGAAAACATCGCACCTGGCATGGTGCACTCCCCCCCCCGCCTTTAAGAGCAAATCGCTCTTGAATCGGATGGGGCCGACGAGACAAACTCCTGTCTATCACCGCCCATCCTAAACGGGGAGAAGAACCCGTATAATCAGATGGATTGATTTTATGGGTCCCGTGACACAACAGGAAAAGACCGTGGATTAACCCACTCCGGGGACGAGCTTTTCAATAATCTTCGCGCTACAGAGTACTCCGGGGACTCCCGCACCGGGATGCGTGCCGGCCCCCGCGATGTAAAGATTTTCGATATCCTCGCTTTGATTGTGCGGGCGGAACCACGCACTCTGGAAGAGAGTCGGGGCGATGGAAAAGGCGTTACCGTCCCAGGCTTGGAAACGGGATTGAAAATCCACGGGGGTGATGATTTTTTTAGAAACGATGTGCTTGCGCAAATCGGGGCAGAGTTTCTCCAAGGAGGCGAGGATCTTGTCCGCGTAGGATTCCTTGATTTTTTCCCAGTCGATATCCGCTTGGAGATTTGGTACGGGTGAGAGGACATAACACGCACTACACCCTTCCGGTGCCACGGACGGATCGATCTTTGAGGGGTTAAAGAGGTAGAGACTGAAATCCTCCGCCAAGATTTTCCTCTTAAAAATGTCATTGATGAGTTCGCGGTAACGTTCACTCAATACAATCGTGTGTTGCTCGAGGGAATCGTACTTTTTATCCAGGCCAAAGTAGATGATGAATAGCCCCATGGAATACTCAGTCCGGCGCAATTTGTCCGCGTTCCAACGGCGTGAAGCCCCGGCTGGGAGCAATTTGCCGTAGGTCGTCGCGACATCGGCATTCGACACGACGACATCCGCGTCGATTTTCTCACCGGTATCGAGGTGGACCCCGGTGGCTTTATTCCCCTCTAGCGCAATTTGCGTCACCCCGCAGGATAACCGCAATTTGCCCCCGAGCTTTTCAAAGTGTTTGACGAGGGCCTCGACGAGTTTGCCCGTCCCTCCCATACAATAGTGGACTCCCCACTTGAGTTCAAGATGGTGCACCATCGCGTAGAGGGCTGAGGTCTGGAAAGGTGAACCCCCGATAAAAAGCGGGTGAAAACTGAAGATGAATCTCAGTCGGGGGTCTTTCACATACGAGGCCGCCACATCATAGACACTGCGGTAAGCCTGGAGCTTCATCATGTCAGGGGCTACCTTGGCCATGTCCCAGATGGATTTGAACGGTTGATCGGCTAGGTCGATAAATCCCCTTTTAAAAACTCTTTCCGAGAACCGGGCAAACCGTTCAAAGCCCGCTTCATCCGACGGACTCAAACGGCGGATTTCCTTGAGCAGGTTTTCTTTCCCGCCCCGGTAATTGATTTCTGAACCATCCGTAAAGACCACCCGGTAAAAGGGGTCACACGGGACAATATCCACATAATCATGCGTGCGCCGGTCGCCTAGGGCAAAGAGCTCATCAATCAAGAAAGGAGCCGTCAGGATCGTCGGGCCCGCGTCGAAACGGAATCCATCCTGCTCATACACACACGCGCGCCCGCCGGGCCGGTCATTGAGCTCGAGCACCTCGGTGTCATAACCTTTTGCCTGGAGCCGGATCGCCGTAGCTAATCCCCCGAGCCCGGCGCCGATCACCACCGCCTTCTTTGTTCCTTCACACTCCTCCATCATACTTCGGATTCAAAACATCCCTCCCCCGCTTGTCACGCCCCCAAAAAGAAATCTATCCCGGTTCCGAACCCATTTTTATCCCGGACTCTTTTTTCCATCGACATCTGTGTGTGCCCGCCCCAGAGAGGCGTGTTCGATTCATTGAATCACAAAGAAGAGTTGATTTCACCTGTGCTTGTGAGCAATTTGCTGGGGTTAAACATATAAGATATTTTTTCCGGAATGAATTTTCTTTTTTTAAAACCCAAACAAATCGGTGATTCCTTGATCCTGACACCGACCCTCCAAGCGGTGAAGCAAGCTTATCCCGAAGCGAAAATCTGGGTCGTCGTGCGCCGCGGATGTGAGGGGATCCTCGCGGGGTGCCCGGCCATCGACCATCTTTTAACGGCTGCTCCGGTAGAGGCCCGGGACCATACCACGGGGCAATGGTGGCGCAGCCTCCAGCTCGTGAGCAATTTGCGGAAGGTCCGTTTTGATGCGGTGTTTGAACTCGGGGACGGGGATCGTTCAAGGTGGTTAGCTCTTTTGTGCCGGGCAAAGGCCCGGTATTCGGTCCCGCTGGATCGCCCGATGAAAGGTTATTTCCGGCAAGCTTTTAAAAGTATCGCGGATTTCGAATATAAACGGGGCCACCGTGTGGAAAAAGATTACCGTACCGTATCGACTTTCCTGCCATTACCGGAGGAGATTCCCCCGCTGGTATTTAATCGGGAAGCGACCCGCGTCTGGCCGGAAACAGCCGCATGGGAAGATTTTGCTCTCATGCATATTACTTCGCGGCAGGGTTTTAACCGCTGGACCCGCGAGGGCTGGATAAAGGTGGGCCAATACCTCCTGACCCGTTATAAAAATCTTTTAATCAGCACAGGCCCGGCGCATGAAGAAACCGTGGAAGCTAAGGCCGTGGCCGAGGCTTTGGGACCCGCATGTTTGCCGACACTGGGCCGGACGAACTGGGCGGAGCTGGCCGAGCTGCTCTACCGGGCCCGGCTTTTTGTCGGCATCGACACTGCTGCCCGCCATTTAGCGGCCGCTTGCCAATGTCCGACAGTTGCGCTTTTTGGGCCGTCGATCGAACGGCACTGGCATCCGTGGAAATCGCCGCACCGGATTGTGACGGTCCCCGGTTACCACGCCCCCCAAAATGGGGAGTTGGAGGATGAATTCCGCATGATCAAAGCCCGCCGGATGAATGAGATCAGGGCTGAGTCTGTCATAGAGGCTTGTTCGACTATTTCGCAGTGGGGGCACAAGGGTGAATCCGAAAAATAAGAGTAATTTGCTCTGAATCATCCCCTCCGCCGTATCCTTTTGTAAAACTTTAAACGGACAACTCCGGTAAAAACAGTTTATGCTCCCAGAATATGACACCCCGTGAAAGATGGCTTGCCTTATTCAATCACCAGAAACCCGACCGGATCCCGACCGATATCTGGGCTACACCAGAGGTTTATCAGAAATTATATAAGCATACGGGGACCAATAACCGCTACGAATTATCCGAGAAACTGTATATCGACTCTTGGCGGAGTGCATTACCTCTCCACACAGTGCATCACCATCCCGAAGATGCGAAAGCCAATATCTGGGGATTACGTTTCCGGAATGTGGAATACGCTGGCGGCTCCTCCCAAGAGGCGGAAAATACCCCCCTCGCACACATGGAAGATGCTGAAGAACTCGACGACTACCATTGGCCAAATCCGGACGATGTTGATTGGGACAAGACCGCCGAACAAATCGACCTGATGCCCGAGGATAGGATTATTTGTGGGGGACACTATGAACCTTTTCTTTTGTATTGCTGGATGCGCGGGACGGAAAAGGCCATGATGGATCTGGCCGATAATCCTGATTTTGCGTTTGAAGCCCTCGACAGGATTTTTGAATATCACCTAGAGGTGAACCGCCGGATGTGGGAAGTCGGTGAAGGCCGCATCGATGTCATGTATATGGCCGAGGACCTAGGCTCACAAACCTCCCTTTTGATGAGTCGACGTAAAATCCAAGAGTTTATTCTCCCCTATCAAAAGGAAATGGCTGATTGCGCCCGGAGTTATGGGGTTCATATTTTCTATCATTCCGACGGGGCGATCCATTCAGTCATTCCTGACCTGATCAATATTACTGGAATAGAAATACTTAATCCTTTGGAAGGGCGTTGCACGGGCATGGAGCTTGACCGTCTGGCCGCTGACTTTGGGGATAAACTCATTTTCCACGGCGGCATCGATAACCAACAAACTCTCGCCTACGGGGACGTACAGGAAGTACGCAATGAAGTGCTCAAGGCCGTCGGCATTTTTGCAGGCAAACGCTGGATTTGTGCCCCCTGCCATAACCTACAACCCGTCAGTCCCGTGGAAAATATCATCACCCTCTACGAGACCATCCACGCACATGGTAAGTTGTAGGCGTTAAATATTCCGCAGCCCGACATTAGATCGAAGTAAACTCCTGGACGAATTTAAATCCTTGGATTCATCCATCTTCTATCATTTACAATCCTCGAAAATGGGGGTATAATTTCCCCCTAAGCGTGGGAATATGAATATTCCGCACAGTGGTCAACCTCACACAAAAGTAAAATATATGGGCGATAAGTCTCCGAAATCAAATCAAAAGAAATCTACACAAAAACAAGCTAAAAGCAGCACTTCCAACCAAAAAAAGGCGCAAGCCGTGGCGACTAAACAAGCCGCTGGCAAAAGCAAGAAGTAACAGATTTCCCCTGTCTCCCCGCGTCCAATCACCGGGGAGACAGTTTTTCTCCCAGCCCGTCACTTTCACGGCTCGATCCAGGGGGTATCTCCTAGCCCCAAATGATCAATCCCAGTAAAAAATCCGCTTTCCGGTGAGATCTTGAAAAAATAAATGGGAAAAGGGGGCGGAATTATGCTCTAGTAGAGAGTGTATGATTAAACCTCGTCTTGTCACACTGGGGCACAGCCCCGATCCCGATGATGCATTTATGTTCTATGCCCTCAAGGAACACAGGATCGAGACCCATGGTTGGGAATTTGACCACATCCTCCAGGACATCCAGACTCTCAATGAACGGGCCATGCGTGGGGATCTCGACATCAGCGCGGTGTCGATCCACGCGTATTCTTTTATGCAGGATAAATACGCCCTTTTGCCCTGCGGCGCGAGTATGGGTGACCAGTACGGCCCGATGCTCGTGGAAAAAACCGGGACCGGTACAAAACAATTTGCTCCCGGGGACACGACATCAATCCGCGACTCTCTCAAGGGAAAAACAATCGCAGTACCCGGACTCATGACTAGTGCTTTCCTCTCCCTCCAAATCTTCTGGGGGAGCAAATTGCTCCCCGGTAACAATGGGGCGGGAGCACCGGAAATCGTGATTGTGCCTTTCGATGAGATCTTTAACGCACTCAAAGACGGCAAGGCTGATGTCGGCCTGCTCATCCACGAGGGGCAGCTGACTTACGCCGCGGAAGGCTTCGACCTGATTGTCGATCTGGGTGTGTGGTGGTTTGACAAAACCGGTGGTTTACCCCTGCCACTGGGTGGGAATGTGATCCATAAACGATTCACCCCGGAAGAACGCCGCCAGCTCAATCTCATCCTTAAGGAATCTATCCAATACAGCCTCGACCACCGGGCCCCGGCAGTCACGCACTCCATGCAATACGGACGCGGGCTGGATACAGCACTGGCCGACCGCTTTGTCGGCATGTATGTTAATGAGTTAACCCTCGATTATGGCCAGCGCGGACGCGATGCCATCAGTCTTTTACTCAAAGAAGGATACGACTTGGGCATCCTCCCGCAACGCATCGAGCTGGAGTTTGTTCAATAATCTACCGTGTCCATTTTTTCATCCTGCATATACCCATCCCGGACCGGGATCGTGCCACAGAAAATCATCCATGAAAACTTTTAAAGAAAAATACGGCCCTTGGGCCCTGATTACCGGCGCGTCTTCTGGGATCGGGGAAGAATTCGCCCGGCAACTCGCCAAAGAAGGTATCCACCTCGCCCTGCACGGGCGGGATATGGCCAAGCTCGACACCCTCTCGAACCATTTGCGCGAACAATACAATATTTATACACGGATTATCCTCGCCGACCTGGACATTGCCGATGCGTGGAGACGGATCCTGATCGAGACGGAGGATCTGGAGATCCGGCTCTTGGTGAATAATGCCGGGTACATCATTCATGGCGGGGTACTCAAAAGCACCCCTGAAAAAGAAATCGGCCTATTGAATACTAATTGCCTGACACCCTTGGCCTTGTCACAACATTTTGCCGTGGAATTTGCCCAAGCCAAACGGGGCGGGATTATTTTCACCTCCTCAGTGGCTTCTTATGTCGCGGCCCCTTTCTGGACACAATATTCCGCGACAAAATCTTATGACCTCCTCCTGGCGGAAGCCCTCTGGGCCGAGCTACGCCCGCATGGTGTGGATGTCCAGGCCCTTTGCCCCGGTCCTACGAAAACGCATATCTTCCGCCGCAGCGGCGCCAAAGTACGGGCGACCTTTTTTCACATGACCACCACGGCCGTAGTGGGAGAGTCATTACTCAATCTCGGACGCAAACCTGTCGTCATCGCCGGACTAAGGAATAAACTCCTCGTGTCCTTCTTGAGCCTCCTCCCGCGCCGCTGGAGGACATTGATAAATTATCGTATCATGAAAACCATGATCGAAGGGTGACCATGAGATTCCGACTCACCCCAAAATCCCTCATCCCCATTTTGATTTGCCTGTACCTGCTGCTGCCCGGCGGGCGGGTGATTGCCGCCTTACCCCAAGACATTAATCCCGAGCAAATCGCCTTGATCGAGGTGCGGATGTGGAAGGCTTATTATAAGAAGGATTATCCCGCCCTCTATAATGAATTACTCCTGGCCATCCAAACCCAATTCCGGATTCCCCCTGATGAGGCCCTGAATATCGCCACCGACTTAGCAAAGGCAGCTTACATTTTCTCCACTACACAGGGCTCTTATGAACAAAGTGTCCTGCCCGACCTGAGCCGGGCCTATGATAAAATCCGTATTGCTACAAAATCCGATTTCGCCCCTGAGTCCGTCGCAAAAGCCGAACTCGCTTGGTGGAAAGCCAGAAGGGTCGCCGGAGAAAACTCCCCTGAAAATGTCGGCCACTTGATCGAGGCCTTGTATTTTGAACTCTACGGGAAAAAGAATAACCAGATTGCGGAGGCAGCCTTGCTCCGCAGCCAAGCCGCTGCCATCCGTGACCAAACCCATATCACAGGGACTCCTCCCGATTGGGATAAAATCGAGCAGAAACTGCGCCAGTCCTACACCCTCCTCAAAGAAGGTATCCAAGATAAAATACTCTGACCCGGCACAAAAGAACGGCTGAGGAAACGGTGAAAAAAAGTCCTCCGGGGATTACTGCACTTCTTTTTCTAGGCGTAACCCCGAGACTTTTGTCGTATTTTCGCCACGGGATTTTTTCGAATTATCGATGCCGCGAGAGACGATCGCTTTACGTGTCGAGTAGGTATGGGTGGTTTCCTCGCTGATGACACCCGCTTCGTATGCTTGTAAGAGGGACATGTCGAAATTCCTCCAGCCGAAAGGCGAGGAAGCCTCGATGATTTCGTAGAAAGTTTTCCCTTCGGATTCACCTTGGACAATACTTTCCCTTGTCCGGAGATTGGCCCCCATGACTTCGAGGATAAGCTGACGGCCGGAAGGAATCTTTGGCACCAGACGCTGGGAGACAATATACCGCAAGGTATCTGAAAGCCGCATCCTGACCTGTTTTTGCTCCTCAAGGTCGAACATACCCACAATACGGTTAATCGTCTGTCCTGCGTCGACTGTGTGGAGTGTGCTCATGACCAAGTGGCCTGTTTCAGCAGCGGAAAGCGCGATTTCAACTGTCTCGCGATCACGCATTTCCCCCACCAGGATCACTTTCGGCGCTTGCCGCAAGGCCGCACGCAAACCAGTGGCAAAGCTTGAAAAATCGTCACCGAGCTCACGCTGGTTAAATGTCGATACTTTCTGGGGGTGGACGAATTCAACCGGGTCTTCGAGGGTGACGATATGGATGGATTTACTATTATTAATCGCATCTAACATGGAAGCCAGTGTCGTCGTCTTACCTGAACCCGTCGCTCCCGTCACCAGTACGAGTCCCGTTTTTTCCTTGATGATTTCGTAAAAAATCTCGGGCAGATTTAGCCTTTCAATCGAGGGGATAACTGTCTGGAGTTTACGCATGACGATCGAATAATTTTTACGCTGCGAAAATATATTTACACGGAAACGGGCCCGGTCTCCGAGTGAGTAAGAAGCGTCACAGGAACCGTTACGGATCAGGTCCTCGGTAAGGCGGCGACTGCCATTGACGATGATCATCGCCATGGACTCTGTCTGGAAAGACGTCATACGCTCGATGGGCGGGGTCACAGGGACGCCTGTCAGGACACCATTGACTTCGGCCTGCATTGGTTTATCCACGGTAAAATTAATATCCGACACCTCGGGAAAGAGATCGAGGATGAGATTGAGAATAATATCAAATTCCGGTTTACGCATGGGACTCTGTTTGGTAGGTTTTTTTTTAATCTTCCGGCGCTTCTTTGAGGAAGCCACGGAATTTTTTCTTATCAATACATTTAGTGTAAGCTTCAATGGGGTCGATCACACCTTCGGAGAGCCATTTCAAAATGGAGTCATCCAAGGGCTGGTTCCCTTTATTCTTACCGATCTGGATCATCCCGGGGATTTGGTGGGTCTTGCCTTCGCGGATCAGGTTCGCGATGGCTTCATCGACGACGAGGATTTCCAAGGCGGCGACACGGCCGGGCTTGTCGATGCGGCGGAAAAGATTTTGTGCGATAACCCCTTTTAATGCTTCGGAAAGGGTGGCACGCACCTGGTTTTGCTGGTTCGCCGGAAAAACGTCAATGACACGGTCAATGGTCTTGGACGCGCTGGAAGTATGCAGGGTGCCAAAGACTAAGTGGCCCGTGGCCGCCGCAGTCAAGGCCAGCTCGATCGTCTCCAAGTCGCGCATTTCCCCGACCAAGATAATGTCCGGGTCTTCACGTAAGGCCCCGCGTAAGGCTGCTGAAAACGAGCGGGTGTGGAGGCCGACCTCACGGTGGTTGATCAAACACTGTTGGCTTTTATGGACGAACTCGATCGGATCCTCGACGGTGATCACGTGGTCTTGGCGCGTGATATTTGCATGATCGATAATGGCCGCCAGTGTCGTGGATTTACCCGAACCTGTAGGGCCGGTGACCAAGACCATCCCTTTTTTGAGCTGGGAGAATTTCTTACAAACCGGGGGCAGGCCTAATTGCTCGGCCGTCAGGACTTTGGAAGGAATGAGCCGGAAAACGGCGGTCACCCCGTATTTCTGGTTAAAGAAGTTTGCCCGGAAACGGGCGGCCCCGGGGATTTCATAACCAAAGTCCACGTCCCCGGTTTCTTCAAATTGTTTAATCTTCTGCTCGGGAGTGATCTCGTAAAGCATCGCTTTTAATTCATCATTGACAAGCGGAGGTGCGTCCATTCTTTCAATTTCACCATTAATACGAACGATGGGGGGGCTTCCGGTAGCAAGGTGGAGATCGGAAGCTTTATATTCCATCATCGCCTGAAAATAAGCATCAATTTGCGCCATAGGGGGTTCTGAAGGTTATAACCATGATTATGTATTACGCAAACTAGAAAATCTAATAATTTATCCAAATTAATTTTTTTTAAATAAGCTTTACATTCTTTCCACGTTCTTTTACGTAATTATTAAATCATTGAATGAAAAGTGTATACGGACATAAAATCGCAGCTTTATTGATAGCCATTACCTGTATTTTTTATGGGGATGTAAAGGCTGTTGATAATGCTTATTATAATTCCGGTGCGTCCACCGTTCGTCCCGGCCGCTTTTTTATCGCCCCCCAAGTCGAAATTTATGCCGCTGGCAGTGGTGGTGAAGTCACGACCCAATCCACCACTCCTTCCATTGTTCCAAAAGAAAACATGGTCTTTAACCCGAAAGTGGGCGCGGGGGTGAGCATCGGGTATGACTCCAAAATGATGCGGAATGAGTTCGGTTACAGCACGGCTTTTGAGTATCTTTACCGTCCAAATGACTCTAGCTGGGCCTATCAGAATGTCGCCACGGGTCAAACCGGGACATTGACCATCGAAAATTCAAATTTCTTCATGACAAAAGCTCTCGGTCGTTACCGCTTCGACACATTCATCCCGTATTTCGGCGCTGGAGCAGGGATGGGCCTTTTTAACTTCAAGGGGGACGCGGGCATTCCTTCAAATACTTATTTTCAACCCGTTGTCGAAGGGATCGTCGGTGTGGAATATGCCGTCAGCAGCCAGATTTCATTCTTTACTGAATATAAATACCTGACCACTGTTTCCGACATGGATGTCGGCGGCGGCCTCACCCTTCATCCTTTTGGTTCACACATCATGACCATGGGCATGAAATACGGGTTCTAGTGATTTTGGTTACCTCGCTTTTTTTTTAAACTTACGTCTTATCTCCTGACCACTTCAGATGTAACTCTCGGTCGAAGTGAGGATCATTTTTTCGAAAAGAAGCCCTTTCAATTTCGGGTCGGCCCATTTAATTTAAAAGGATGTCTAAAGTTTTGATCATACTGGCTCCTGGGTTCGAGGAGATTGAGGCGATCACACCGATCGATATCCTCCGGCGAGCAGGCGCGGAGGTAATCGTGGCCGGGCTCGTGGAAGGCCCGATCGAGGCTTCCCGTAAAACCCGCCATCTGGCGGATGTCCCTCTGGAGCAAATTGTTTCACACGAGGGATACGACATGCTTGTCTTGCCAGGGGGGCAACCGGGGACAAATCATTTACTCGCCAGTGAAAAAGTCGTAGCTCTCGTGGCGCAATTTGCCCGGGCGGAAAAATGGATCGCAGCCATTTGTGCGGCTCCGAGTGTCCTGGCTAAAGCGGGGGTTTTGAATGGGTCCACATACACTTGTCATCCCGGGGCTGTAGGACTCGTGAATGATCTCAGTCCAGCAGGCATTGCCCCGATCCGAGATTCCTCGGCGCGTGTCGTCCAAAAAGCCAAGGTCATCACCAGCCTCGCAGCTGGCAGCTCTATGGAATTTTCCTTCAAACTCGTCGAAGCCCTTTTCGGTCCGGAAAAAGTCCGCGAGGTAAACCAGGGGGTCTTGGCTCCGGGAATGTAATGAACCTGATACCGCGGGAAATTACGGTTTTTCTTCTTCGTCCTTTAATGAATGGTCGAGAAGAAAAGGGCCAAAGGGAAGCAGGGAGGCGATAAAAACTTTTGCCGCTTGCCAGAGACTCCATTTCGCCGTGATAAAAGTGTGGAGTAGGCAAAAACAAAAAGTAATAAAGAGTACCCCGTGGATCCAGCCTACGAGCTTCACCGCCAGGGGCATGTGCCAAATGTATTTCAAAGGCATGGCCACTCCCAAAAGTAGGAGGAAAGAAACCCCTTCGACATTGCCCATGATCCGGGTCCGTTTGATTGATGTTTTCATAAGTCTATCCTATTTTTTTTCGCGCAACTACACAAAGTTTTGCACAGATTTTTAAAAAAGCAATTTGCTCTCTTGTCTTTGATCCCCTCGACAGGAGTGGGACTCAGGAATATTCATCCCGGTGCCTCCCACCGGGGATACTACGGGGAAAAACATTCTATGGCATCCGCGCTTGAATACGGTGGCGGTTCTGTTACTCATTATGGTGCCTATGTTTTTAGCCGATATCCTGTATGCAAATCTTTCCTTAAAAGCCGTGAGCATTTTGCTCGGCGTGATCTATCTGGTCTCCCACGGTTTTGCCGCGGTTCAAAAAGAAGCTTTTTCGAAATGGCTAAAAAAATTCCCACGTGACCAGGCGAGCGCGCTGGTCCTCATGGCTATTTGTGTGGCGTGGACACTCTGGGTCTTGTGGAATCTGAATATCGGTAATTTCCAGAATTGGCGCACACCTCTGCTCGTGGTAGCCCCCGTTGTTTATTTTCTCCTTTGGAAATTTGCCCCTCAATTCCTCGCCGTACGCATGCTGGGCTGTTTATTACTGCTTGCGGCGTGCCCGGTCTTAAAGGCTTGTTTCCTGCGCGAAGAGGCCACTCGGTTGATACTCGTGACGATGGCTTACATCTGGATTATTTTGGGGATGTTCCTCGTGGGGAAACCCTACCTCCTGCGCGATTGGATCAATCAAATCCTTTTACGTCATTTACTCATCCCCTTAGCTTATGCGGGCGCGGTTTACGGGATTTTCCTGATTATTTTAGGCGCATTTGTCTTTTAGTATTTTGGATTCTTTAAATGTGTTTTTACGTTTTCCTTTGAGACCTGCTCACCTATTTTTTGATAAATAAATATTTTTATCATTCTTCCTGTAAAGTCATAATACATTACAAAATAGATACTTATGATTTTTTCACATCTCCTGATTTGTGAGACAGGGTCTCAGTTTCAGTTTGACAGATAATGAGATTCAGTCTTATCTACGAATTCCAACCTCCAAACAAAATCTAAAAACCGGACCCATCCATGAAAAAACTGATGAAAATACGCGCAATTTGTTTCACCATACTCTTGGCCAGTATGCTCGTAATAAATGCCCAATCAACCAATTCACCCGCTTCTGCCCGTTTGAAAACGCCTGTGACTGATGAAGGACTAAAAGTGACGAAACTTGATAAGGTGTCGGTTTATGGTACCACCGATAGTGCCTTTGCGACCGGATTCATGCCTGACGTGGATCGCACGGCTATTTACGCCGGGAAAAAAACAACCGTCACCGATTTGGAAAAAATGCCGGTGATTCCCGATAACAACTATCGTCAGGCATTTTCTCTCACCCCCGGGGTTTTTATCTCCGAGGTGCAGAACCGCGGCATCGTGAATATCACCTACCGCGGGATCGGTGATCCCCATGAAAGCCAAGACATCCTGATGCTCCAAGATGGCATCCCGATCCAGAATAATATTTTCGGTTATTCGACATCCTATTACAACACCCCCCTCCAATACGTGAAAAAGATTGAATTCATCCGCGGCGGTTCAGCCCTCCTCTACGGGCCACAACCCGGCCCTGTGATCAACTATGTGACGATCGACCCGGTCATGGACAGGGGCTGGTCCTTCTCGACCGACCAGGTCTTTGGCAGCTATGGCCAATACGATTCATTCACCAAAGTCTCCGGCACCGAGGGCGACTTCTCCTACATTGCCGCTTTCACTCATAACCAATCCGACGGGGACCGCTCCAATGGCGGCTTCGGGATGAATGGTGGAAATATGAAACTCGTCTGGCATCCCACTACCGACACAAAACTGACTTTCGGACTCGACGCCTTTGAAAGCCAATCTGAGGAAGCCGGGCGCCTGAGCGCTGCGCAATTTGCACAGAATCGTTACCAAACACTCACCCCGGGTGATGGGTTGAATTGGAACCGCTACATCGGTTCATTGCACTTGGAACACCGCTTTTCCGAGGACACACTTTTAACGGCTAAAACCTGGGGCGGGTACACCTCCCGTTATAGTTCACGTGAACGCTTTAATGGAGCGCGCATCTCGCTGGGCAATAGCGCCATCGACCTGCAAGAATTCTATTCCTTTGGTTTTGATGCCCGCGTCGCCCATAACTGGGAAGCTTGGGGGAATGAGCATACCCTCACGGCAGGATTCACTGCATATTATAATGACAGTCCCCGTTCACAAAAAAGGGGTGCGGTCGGCGGATACCAAGGGAATACCCGTTATATCATGGATCGTTACACCACTTATGGGGCGGTCTTTGCTGAAAATAAATTTACCTTTGGTCACCTCTCACTGATTCCCGCCGTGCGCATCGACACCATTAATAACCAAGTCAACGAGACTTTTAATGCCGATAAAACGACGGCCCCACTCATTAATATGAATGAAACGGAAACGGTTCCCCTCTTCGGCTTCGGCATCCAGTACGATCTGGATGATGCTAATAATGCTTACTTTAATTTCTCCGAGGGGTACAAGCCCCCGGGCTTTGATAATCTCGCCCCGACGGGGAACTCCCTCGCGGCCACCGACATCCAAGCCGGGCATACTTATAGTTATGAACTCGGCGTGCGCGGTTCACCCCTCCCCTACTTTGCCTACGACACGAGTTTTTTCCTGACCGATTACATTGATCAATTTGGCAACGTCACAGTTTCCCCCGGCATCTCACAATTCCGCAATAGCGGGAGTGCTTATTACCGGGGCTGGGATGCAGCGGCGGAACTCGATCTCTTTGCGCTGGTTGATTCCGTTAGTCCGGTCGAGAAAGGGCAAAAAAGTTTTGTTGAGCGTTACGGTAATCTCGTGATGAATGCCAACGTTTCCTTGCTCGATGCACAGTTTTACGCGGGTCCCCTCACGGGAAAAACGCCGGATTTCGCCCCATCCTACCTCGTTAAATTTGGACCCACCTATAATTATAAAGGCAAGGTGATCATGTCATTTTCAGGCCAGATCGTCGATCAACAATACTGGCAGGACTCGAATCTCCCGGCCAATGGTGTCGCTATCGTCCCGGGATACGCTGTCTATGACTTTTCCCTCCAAGCCGCCGTTTATAAGGATATTGTGACCCTGCTCGGTGGGGTCAATAATGTCTTTAACGATGACTATTATTCCCGTGTGCGATCCGACGGGATCGAACCCGCCGCGGGCCGGAATTTTTATGCGGGATTCCGCCTGTCATTTTAAGTTTTTGGTAGTCGATAGGTTAGTCATTAGTTCACCTGTCGGGCACTTGGGAGTACTCGTGTCCGGCAGGTGTTTTTTTAAAAGAAGTGCTTAAACGGCACTTTTAATCAATTTCCTGAGTATAGGAAATGCCTTTATCTCCAAGCATTTAACGATCAACCTTTTAAAGATTTTATTGATAATGAGTATTAGTCTCACTTTATGTTTTGACTTATTTCTGAAAATTGTAACAGTCTTCATTACTAACTTAAAAAAAGATATCCAACTATGATTCTTCAATTATTCCTCAAAGGCGGGCCGATCATGTGGCCGATTCTGATCCTTTCCCTGATCACATTTGCCGTGGTGATCGAACGCATTCTTTTTGTGGTGGCCGAGATGTCACGCCGCCAACCGAAAACCGTGGATGCCATTTTCCATGCGGTGGAGGAAGGTAATCTCGACAGTGCAGTCGAGGTCGGCCATGGCTCCCCTGATCTCGTCGCGCGCACGCTGACTTACGGTCTGGAGCATCGTTACTCCTCCCTGGCAAATGCCCTCGTGCAACAGGCCAGCCGCGAGCTGGATCGTTATTCCCGTGGACTGGTAGTCATGGATACTGCGATCACCCTGGGGCCTCTCTTGGGTCTCCTCGGTACGGTCGTCGGTATGATGCGTTCTTTCGGTGTGATCACCGGGGATTTGGCCGCGCAACAACACGTCATCACCGGGGGTATCGCCGAGTCCCTGATTGCCGTGGCTTTCGGCCTGGGTGTCGCCATTATCGCCGTCGTCCCATATAACTATTTTACCTTCCGAGTCGAACGAATCAGACGCGAACTCGAGGATGCCTCGAATCATCTGGAATTAGTGATATTAAAAAATCCTGAATCGGGAATCCCCCATTCCGCATGAAAATCCCTTCCCCCCTCCATCATAAAAAACCGCGTATCGAGATTATTCCTTTCATCGATATCATGTTTTTCCTGTTGGCGACTTTCATGATGGTGTCCCTGTCGATGATCCAGAATAAGGGGATCCCGGTCAACCTGCCGGTGGCGACCACGTCCTCGCAGGACGACCGCAAGGACAGTGCCACCGTCACGATCGCCCAAAATGGGGAACTCTACCTCGACAAAGAGCCCCTCGCCCAAGAGGCTTTGATCGCAAAACTCAAAATACTCAAATCAACATACCCCGATTTCCGGGTCTATATCAATGGTGACCGCGAAGCCCCTTTTGGTAATGCCGTCACGGTCCTAGATGAAATCCGGAAAACGGGCATCACCAAGGTCGCCATACAAACCAAACCCACGGAATAAAATATTTTTTTTACAGGGCCCTCAGCCGTATGCCCTTTCCCACCCATGCCAGCCACTCTCCATCCCCGCCCTACCCGGAAAAGATTTCCGCAAATTGCGTCGAAATGGAATGACCCGCATTATGCTAAAAGCGGACTGATCTCCCTTGTGCTGCATGCCCTGGTCATTTTGGTATTTGGTATCGCGATCGTGGCACCACCGGAATACGGACTAGAGATCGGCCAAGCCGGAGTCGATGTCGACCTGGTCGCCGCTCCTCCCGCGGAAGCGCAAATTGCTCAAGAGGAGCTGCCTCCTGTCCCCGAAGAAATCCCGGTCCCGGAGGACTCCCCACCGGAAATGACGGTTCCGACCCCGGAAATCCCAAAGCCAAGCCCACAAAAACAAAAGCCCGTAGAAAAACCTAAAGCCGCCGCGACAAAATCAGGTTTCACCGGTGATGGCAGTTCACCCGTCCCGGGAAAAGATAAAACCACGATGCGCTCCTCGAGCGGCGCTGATGTCGCGGCAAAACCCGATTATATGCGGAATCCCCCCCCGAAATATCCGGCTGATGCCTTACGTAATAAAGTCGAAGGCCTTGTCCTCCTGCGTGTGGGGGTCAACGCAGAAGGCCGCGTCGAGAGCTTGTGGATCACAAAGGGGTCCGGCAATGATTCCCTCGATAAAGCCGCTGAAAAAGCGGTTCGTAGCTGGCGTTTTCATCCGGCAAGAGCCGGTGCGTTCGCCATGGCCTGCGAGGTCGAGGTCCCGATTGAATTCATGATCCCCGGGAAATAATATCGTTTCTCCTAGGATAACCAGATTACTTCTTCGCGATGATTAAAAGTCCGGCGACCATCAGCGCGCCCCCGGCCCAGGTGCGTGCGGTGATTTGCTCCTTGAGAATGAAATAGGCCAAGATCACCGCCACGATCATACTGCCCTTGTCGATCAAGGCGATGGTCGAGACTTCCCCCTGTTTGAGTGCTTTATAATAAAAAATCCACGATAGCGAGGTCGTCACCGCAGAAAGACCGAGCCACAGATAATTTCCACGCGATAATCCCGAAATCTGGGAGGGAGGAACCGTAAAGTAGGCGAAGCTCATGATAAAAACAAAAACAAAGAGGGTTCGCACTGTCAGGCCGAGCTCACCAGTAATGCCGGTTAACCCCATTTTTGCAATGACCGAGGTGACCCCCGCAAAAATCATCGATAAAACCGCATAAATAATCCATGTTTTCATAAAGCCCAGACGATAGGTCGCCTCCTGTCTTTAAAGAATTCAACAGCCACCGTCCTTAAAAACGGTGGATTAGTATTGTGCTCCGGCTTCAAAGCCGGCTAGAAGCTCGGAGCCCCCGCCCCCAGAGTTTCTCGGGATAGATGTTACCGCCTTCCAGTCGGTGGTATCAAACCAAAAACGAGACATAAAAAACTCGTCGTCTGGGAAAAAAGAGAGTGGTATTTTGGATTTATCTATGGGTTGATATCAGCCTCATGAGCGAGGTTTATTATCAATGTCAGCGCTGCACAAATTGCTGTAAATGGCCCGGTGAAGTCCCCATCACGGATGATGATGTCGTGCAAATTGCTCGGTTCATGAATCTCGATATCGAGGAATTCGTCGAAAACTTTACCACACTCCGTGAAGACCGCCGCGGACTCACCCTCACCGAAAAGCCCAACGGGGAATGTATCCTCCTTGATGGCGCAAATTGCTCAATTAACCCGGTCAAACCCCAACAATGCCGCGACTTCCCAAATAAATGGAATTTCCCCGGCTGGCGCACCATGTGCGAAGCGATCCCCGTAGTCATTAATAAGGAATGATACCTCCCGTAACCTCGGACTTGATCACAATTTTCTTCCGCTCGTCCAGATCGAGACCGCTTGCCGTGTTTTCAATTTTCTTCCGCTCGTCCGGATCGAGACCGCCTGAAGCTTTCTGAAATCACCGCGCAATTTGCCTGATTTTCCTCGGTAGGTGAAGACCCCATAGTAAGCGCCCCTCACCAAAGGTACACTACTTGGATGAACATAATCATTGTACTACTCGTATTACTCCTTCTCTTCGGTGGCGGCGGCTTTTATTTAGGCGGCCCAGCTATCGGAGGTGGACTCGTCGGTC